>JALVLL010000001.1 GCA_027027485.1 Candidatus Bipolaricaulota bacterium
CCTTCTTATCGAAGAGGAAATGGGCGTAGGGGGAGGGCTCGGGCCATCCCTGGCCCGCGGTGGTATAGGGGATCCGGGGGACGTTCCCGTGGTGGAGCACACACAACACCCCGGGCAGGGCCTCGGCCTTGGAGGTATCGATCCGCACGATCTCCGCGTGGGCGTAGGGAGAGCGGAGGATCTTCCCTACAACCGCTCCCGGGAGATCGATATCCAAAGTGAAGATAGGTTTCCCCCGCACGAGGGAATCCCCGTCCACCTTCCGTACGCTTTTCCCGACCACGCTAAGGCGCTCCAGGGTCTTTAGCTCCATTTCCCCTCCCTCTTCCACCGGGCCGCAAGCATGATGGCGTCCACGATCTTCACGTAGCCGGTACAGCGGCACAGGTTCCCCGAGATCGCTTCCCGCACCTCATCCGGGGTGGGGTCCTCGTTCCGGGAAAGGAGGCTGTGGGCCAC
Organism: Candidatus Bipolaricaulota bacterium; assembly: GCA_027027485.1. Classification (GTDB taxonomy): domain Bacteria; phylum Bipolaricaulota; class Bipolaricaulia; order Bipolaricaulales; family Bipolaricaulaceae; genus JALVLL01. The sequence continues at coordinate 460 of JALVLL010000001.1, forward strand.
CAGGATCATCCCCGGGGTGCAGAAGCCGCACTGCACCGCCCCCGCCTCCAGGAAGGCCTCCTGCAGGGGATGGAGCTCCTCGGGGCCCCCCAGGCCCTCCAGGGTGGTTATCCGATGGCCCTTCACCTTGGCGGCGAAGGTGAGGCAGGAACGGATGGGTTTCCCGTCCAAAAGGACCGTGCAGGCCCCGCACTCCCCGGTGCGGCAGCCCTCCTTCACCGACTTCATCCCCAACCGCCGCAGAAGGTCCAGGAGGATCTCCCCGGGCTCGATCTCCGTGTAAACCGGCTCCCCGTTCAGCTCGAAATATATCTTCATCATTTCCCATCACCCATCACTGACCACGCGTCTCACTGACCACGCGTCACGCGCAAGGTTGCCCGCTCCAGGGCCCGCCGCACGATCACCGGGGTCACCCGCCGGCGCCATTCCGCCGACGCCCGGATGTCATCGCCTATCTTCGCTTCTGCGGCCGCCCTCTCCCCGGCCTCCGCGAAGAGGTCGGGGTTGGGCTTCTCTCCCGCCAGGATCCCCTCGGCCCCGGGGAGCCTCGTGCCCCGGAACGGGGTGGCGCCCACCGCCACCCGGGCCCAAGCGATCTTCCCCTCGGCGTCCAGCCCCAGGCCGCAGGCGCAGTTTATCAGGGCGATGTCCCCGGCGTTCCGGGCGATCTTCTCGAAGGCGAAGTCCCCGTCCCACCTGGGAAGCCGGATCTCGGTGAGGACCGCCCGGCGGAAGATGGCCCGGAAGGGCCTCCCGTAGAGCTCCTCGATGGGTGCCCTCTCCGGCCTTTCCTCGGTGCGCCAGCGGACCTCTGCCCCCAGGGCCACCAAAGCCGTGGGGATATCGGCCCAGGGGTGGGCGGAGACCACCGCGCCCCCTAAAGTGGCGGTGTTCCGCAGGGCCCAATTGGCCACGTGCTCCATCACCTCGGCCAGGAACCCCCCGAGGTAACCCCGCACCGTCCCCGAGGTCCGGATCTCCTCCAGGGTGGTGGTGGCCCCGATGGCGATCCCCCCGTCGGCGGCCGAGATCCCGGACAGCCCTGCGGTGGCGATGTCGATGAGGCCCTCGATCTCCCGGGGCAACCCCCGGGCGATGTCCACACCGCCGGCGAGGACGGCCCCGCGGCCCTCGTAGGCCGCGAGCAACGAGAGGGCCTCCTCCACGTCCCGGGCATAGTGATACCTCTTTATCATCGTCCTCCCTCCTCACGCGCCTTCGCCCCGGCCATCATGAGCCCCAGCTCCTCTATGTCCGCCTCCTCGCTCCGCACCACCCCCATGATACGCCCCTCGTAGATCACCGCGATCCGGTCGGAGAGGGAGAGGATCTCGTCCAGGTCATCGGAGATGAGGAGGGTGGCGGTGCCCCGCTCCCTCTGTTCTAGGATCCGCCGCCGCACGTATTCCGTGGCGGAGACGTCCAGGCCCCGGGTGGGCTGGGCGGCGATCAGGACCTTGGGGGAGCGGGAGAGCTCCCGGGCGAGGATCAGCTTCTGGATGTTCCCGCCGGAGAGGCTCTTGAGGGGCGTGCGGCGCGATGGGGTACGGATGTCGAAGTCACGGATCAGGCGTTCGGCGTAACGGGCGATCTCCGGGAAATTGAGGAAGATGCCCCGGGAAAAAGGGGGGAAGGCGTGGTCCTTAAGCACCAGGTTGTCCTCCACCGAAAATTCCGGTACCCCGCCGTCGAGCATCCTCTCCTCGGGGATGTAGGAGAGCCCCATCCGTATG
>JALVLL010000002.1 GCA_027027485.1 Candidatus Bipolaricaulota bacterium
GGCTTGGCGCGGGCGATCCTCATGGATTCCCCCATTCTGATCCTGGACGACACCCTCTCGGCGGTGGACGCAAAGGTGGAGGAGGAGATCATCAAAAACCTCCGCGGGGTGCTCCGGAAGCGGACCTCCATTGTGATCTCACACCGTATCTCGGCCGTGCGGGACGCCGACTGGATCATCGTGCTTGAGGGAGGACGGATCGTGGAGGAAGGGGACCACGAGGACCTCGTGCGGAGGGGCGGCCTCTATGCGAGGCTGTACGAACTCCAGATGAGTCTTGTGCGATGAAGCACGGGGCGAGCTACCTCGAAGAGGAGAAGTTGGGGAAGGCCTTCGACGTGCGCATCATGAGCCGGCTCTCCCGCTATCTCAGGCCTTACCTCTGGCTCTTCCTCCTGGCCTTCCTCCTGAGCGGCGGTGTCACCCTGGTGGAGATAGCGCTTCCCTACCTCACCAAGACCGCCATCGATGCGGTGCTCACCTCCCCCTGGATCGAGGTGCGGGCCGAGTCCCCACCGGTTCCCGGGGCTCCGGCTCTGGCGGAGGACAGGTTCCTGGTGAGGATCGCGGATCTTCCTCGTGCCCTCAGGAAAGAGCTGGAGTTGAGGGGCGCCCTAGGGGAGCGGTACGTCCTGGTCCCGGAGGGGTCCCCCGGCGAGGCCATCGTGGGAAGGTACCCGAGGCTTTTCCGTGAAGTCCCTGGGGGATATGCGATCCCAGAGCGCGACCTCCCGAAGCTCGAACGGGCGGACCTCTCCCTGCTCAGGGCCGAATCCTTCAGGCTCCTGGGCCTCCTGGCCCTAGTCTTTTTGGGATTCCTCCTCTTCCGCTTCGCCCTCTCGTATGGCCAGGTCTTCGCGCTCCAGTACGCCGGCCAGCGCATCATGGCCGACATGCGCCGGGATATCTTCGCCCACATCCTCAGGCTCCCCATGTCGTTTCTGGACAAGCAACCGGTGGGGCGGCTCGTCACCCGAGCCACCAACGATGTGGCCGCCATCAACGAGATGTTCACCCAGGGGCTCGTGTTCCTGATCCAGGACATCTTCATGATGGTGGGGGTCATGGTGGTGATGTTCCGGCTGGAGCCGCGGCTCGGGCTTCTGCTCCTCGCTTTCTCGCCCCTCCTCTTGGCCCTTACGGTCTGGTTCAGGAGGGAGGCGAGGAAGGCGTACCGGGAGGCCAGGAAGCGGCTAGCACGCCTGAACGCCTATCTCCAGGAGGCGATCTCCGGGATCCAGATCATCCAGCTTTTCCTGCAGGAAGCCCGTTCCTTCCGGCGCTTCGCCGGGATAAACCGGGATTACTACCGGGCCCAGATGAGGTCGCTCCTGGTTTACTCGGTCTTCGGCCCGGCCATATCCGCCATGCGGCACATCGCGGTAGCCCTCCTCATCTGGTACGGGGGGCGGGGGGTCCTCTCGGGAACCCTCACCCTGGGGGCATTGGTGGCCTTCATAAGCTACGTACGCATGTTCTTCCAGCCGCTTTCGGACCTCTCGGAGCGGTACAACATCTTCCAGGCCGCCATGGCCGCGGCCGAGCGGATCCTGGGACTCCTGGACCGCCCTCGGGAGGAGACGGGGAGGAAGCGGGTGCGGAGGATCCGGGGAGAGATCGAGTTCCGGGACGTGTGGTTCGCCTACAACGGCGAGGAGTGGGTCTTGAAAGGGATCTCCTTCCGGGTGCGACCGGGGGAGCGGATCGCCATCGTTGGCCCCACGGGCTCCGGGAAGACCACCGTCGTGAACCTCCTCTTGGGCTTCTATCGCCCCCAGCGGGGGACGATCCTCATCGATGGGATCGACCTCCGGGAGCTGGACCTCAATGAGTTCAGGAAGCAGGTGGCCATCGTGCCGCAGGATGTCTTCCTCTTCGCCGGGGACATCCTGGAGAACATCCGCCTCTGGGACGAGCGGGTCCCCGAAGTAAGGGCCGTCCTTGCCGCAAAGAGGGTAGGGCTTGAAGGGCTGCTCGAGCGCCTCCCGCAGGGCTTCTCCACCGATGTCAGGGAGCGGGGAGCACGGCTTTCATTAGGGGAGCGGCAGCTGATATCCCTCGCCCGGGCGGTGGTGGCCGACCCGCGGATCCTTATCCTGGACGAGGCCACCTCCAGCATCGACTCCCACACCGAGGCGCTGGTGCAGCGGTCGCTGCACGATCTCATGCGGGGCCGCACAACCATCGC
>JALVLL010000003.1 GCA_027027485.1 Candidatus Bipolaricaulota bacterium
ACCACGCCCAGGATCTCCATGGCATAGGTCCCCTCGGGGTAGGCCCGGACCCAGGTATCGAAGAAGAGGAGACCCTCGACCCCGAGCTCCTCGGCTCTGCGCTTGAGTTCCTCACCCTTCCAGCGAGGAAGGCGGCGGGCGATCCAGGTGAAGTAGCCCTCCCGGTAGACCAGGTCGGTGGCCTCCTTCGGGGAATATCCCAAGACCTCCTCCAGGAGCTTCACCAAAAGCTCCGGCTTGGTCATGTGGAAGTTGTCCAGGGCGATGTCGTAGGCGGGGACGTCGTGGGCGAGGATCCTCCCTTGGCGGTCGTATATCGTTCCCCTTCGGGCAGGGAGTTCTACGCGCTTTTCCTGGATGGAACGGGCCACCTCGAGCCAGTGATCGTGCTCCATCACTTGGACCTGGACGAGCCTCGCCACGACGGCGAGGGTGCCTAGGCCGAGCAACGCGAAGACGAAACCCGCCCGCCTAACCGCCCTCTCCTTCCACATCGAGCTCGATCTCGACGATCCTCTCCGGCGGGAGGGGCTTCATCGTGGGCTTCCCTTCCCTCATCCTTTGGGAGTTCCATTGCTCGAGCCACTCCTCGAGGGCCTCCGGTGAAGTGGCTTCCTCGAGGCGGTGCTCGAGCTCCAGGATCCGCCGCTCCAGCTCCAGGATCCGCACGAGGAGCTCCGAGCGCTCCCTGGACAAGATGATCTCCTTCGAGTTGAGCCATACATAGAGGAAGGCCAGTCCCCCGATCGAAGCGACGACCACGATCCCGAAAAGGATCCGGATGTTGCCCCTCCCCATCTGCGCCCCCCGATGAGGTTATCCCGGCGGGCCCTGCTGGCCCGGGACATGGGCGACATGTCCGGGGTAAGGTTTCTCAAGCCCGGGAAAGCTTCCTTGCGGCGCGTAACTTGGCCGAGCGGGCCCTCGGGTTTTCCTTAACCTCCTCCGGACGGGGGGTGATCGGCTTTTTGGTGAGGATCTCCACCTCGTCGGCGATCCACCTCTGGCGGAAGGTGTGTTTCACGATCCGGTCCTCCAGTGAATGGAACGATATCACCACCACTACGCCCCCGGGGCGGAGGCACCTGATCGCCGCCATAAGCCCCTCCCTCAGGGCGTTGAGCTCGTCGTTCACCGCGATCCTCAGGGCCTGGAAGGTCCGGGTGGCGGGGTGGATACGGTGATAGCCCGGGGGATAGCAGCGGGCGACGATCCGGGCGAGTTGTGTGGTGGTCTCTATGGGACGGGACCTCACGATGGCCCGGGCGATCCTCTTGGCGTAGCGTTCCTCCCCGTATTCCCTCAGGATCTCGGCGATCTTCCTCTCGGGCCAGCGGTTGACGATCTCGTGGGCGGTGAGGGACTGGGAAGGGTCCATCCTCATGTCCAGGGGGCCTTCCACCGAGAAACTGAAGCCCCGCTCCGGGTCATCGAGCTGGAACGAGGACATCCCCAGATCGAAGAGGACGCCATCCACCTCATCGATCCCCTGTTCGCGGAGTATCTCCTCGAGATGGCGGAAGTTGCCCTGGACCAGGCGGCATCTTTCCCCGAAACGGGAGAGCCTCTCGCGGGCCACCTCGAGGGCATAGGGGTCCCGATCGATCCCGACGAGCTCCGCTCCCCTTTCGAGGATCGCCTCGGCATGGCCCCCGGTCCCCACCGTGGCATCGACGATAAGCTTTCCCGGCCCGGGTTCCAAAAAGCGGAGGACCTCTTCCACCATCACCGGCTCGTGCAGCCTGGGGACTTCATCCCTTTCCGACATGATCCTTTGATCTTAAGCCAAAGGGGAGGTCTCGGAGCGCAGCGCAGATCGGACGAGACAGGTCCGCGAAGGGGCTTCCACGAGAGGGCGTCTCCCATCGCCCCCACCGAGATGGGGACAAGGCCGCCATCACCTGCGGGATGACCCCCTTCCCCCTCTCCCGACATACGGACCGTGCGGACGGGAAGCGGGGCGATTGACCCAAGGGGGGCTGAGGGGTATAAAATTAGGTGGATGGCGGCGTAGCCAAGCGGTTAAGGCGAGGGACTGCAAATCCCTTATTCCCCGGTTCGAATCCGGGCGCCGCCTCCAGGGTGGTTAGCTCAGTTGGGAGAGCGCACGCTTGACGTGCGTGAGGTCGCAGGTTCAAGTCCTGCACCACCCACCAGAGGGGCCGCGGAACTCCGCGGCCCCTTTCTTTTTCGTTTTCCAGAGGTTTCCCCAGGGGCTCCAGAGGAAGTCGGCGGTTTGCTCATGGGGGAAAAGTGGTGTATACCACCCTGGGTGATGGAGATGAAGAAGAGATTGGTGCTCCCGATCGACCGGGGGAGTCCGCTTCCGATCTATTACCAGCTGAAGGAGGCCCTGAAACAGCAGATCGAAAGCGGCGTCTTGAAGCCCCACGAGCTCGTCCCCTCGGAACGGGAACTGGAGGAGGCCTACCACATAAGTCGCATGACCGCCCGCCGTGCCCTGGAGGAGCTGGAGGCCGAGGGCTACATCTACCGCGTCCAGGGGAAGGGATCCTTCGTCGCCGAGCCCAAGATCCGCCAAGGGCTCCTCTGGCTCACCAGCTTCACCGAGGACATGCGGGAGAGGGGGATGCGGGCCGGGGCCAAAGTCCTCAAGGTGAAAGTGGTGCGGGACGAGCGGGTGGCCCGGAGGCTCGGGGTGGACCCCGGCGAGGAGTTCGTGATGTTGCAGCGGCTGCGGTTGGCGGATGGGGAGCCCATGGCCCTGGAGACCTCGTATCTCAGGCGCCGGTTCTGCCCGGGGCTGGAGGAGCACGACTTCACCGACCGCTCCCTCTACCGGACGCTTCAAGAGGAGTTCGGGCTGAGACTCGGGCGGGCGGAGCAGACGGTGGAGGCGAAGGTGGCGGACGAGTTCGAGGCCAAGCTATTGGAGGTGCGACCGGGGACGCCCATGCTCTCCATGGAGCGCATCACCTATCTGGACGACGGCCACACCCCCATCGAGTACGTGCGTTCGGTGTACCGAGGGGACCGTTACAAGCTCTTCGTGGAGCTCAAGAGGAGGTAACCAGTGGTTTAGACCACTAATCCGACCCTGGCTAAAATCCCCCCGGTGATCGGGGTGGAGCTTTTGGTACTGGACGACTATGAGGCCCTCTCCCGGGAGGCGGCGCGCCGCATCGCCCGTACCGTCATCGAAAAGCCTCCGGCCGTTCTGGCCCTACCCACCGGCGAGACCCCCAAGGGGCTCTACCGCGTGCTCGTGGAGTGGTGCCGGGAAGGGCTTTTGGACCTCTCCCGCGCCGTCATCCTCAACTTGGATGAATACCTCGGCCTCCCCCGGGATCATCCTCGCTCCTTCCGCGCCTACATGCGGGAAAACCTCCTCGAGCACGTGCGCGTCGGGGCCCACTACATCCCCGACTCCGCTGCGGAGGATCCCGATGGGGAATGTCGTCGTTACGAAGAACTCATCGCTGGCCAGGGGGGGATCGACCTCGCCGTCCTGGGCCTCGGACCCAACGGACATATCGCCTTCAACGAGCCCGGGACCCCCTTCGGAAGCCGCACCCACGTGGCGGTGCTTTCCCCGGAGACCCGCCGCCGCCTGATCCCGGAATTCGGAGGGTTGGAGAGGGTTCCCGAGCGGGCTATCACCATGGGGGTCCGCACCATCATGAACGCCCGGGCAATCGTCCTCTTGGTGTCCGGCTTCGGGAAGTCCTCGGTTTTGAGGGAAAGCCTTCACGGTCCGGTGACTCCAGAGGTCCCAGCATCGGTGCTGCAGCTGCATCCCCGCCTTACGGTCCTCGCCGATCGCGCTGCCGCCGGGAAGCTGGTTCCCTAATCAGAGGACCCGTTCCCCGCCTATATAGAGCCGCTGGACGTGGAGTTCACGGTCCAGGACCAGGAAATCGGCTCGCGCCCCTGGGGCTAGAATCCCGAGATCCCACCGATGGTCCGCGCGGGCCGGGACAGCGGTGGCCATGGCCAGTGCTTCCCGCAGGGGGACCCCGATGGAGACCATGTTGCGCACCGCCCGGTCCATGGTGAGGGTGCTTCCGGCCAGGGCTCCGTTTCCGAGGCGCGCAACCCCATCTTTCACCTCCACGGGAAGCCCCCCAAGCTCATAGCTTCCGTCGGGAAGCCCCCCGGCGGGGATTGCATCGGTCACCAGGGATATCCTTTCCGGCCCCGCGACCCTCCAGGCAAGCCTCAACATGGGAGCGGAAACGTGGACGAGATCTGCGATGAGCTCTGCCACCACTTCGCTGGCCAGAAGGCACGCCACCGCCGCCCCCGGGTCCCGGTGGTGTACCCGGGGCATGGCGTTGAAGAGGTGGGTGGCCCGCCGCGCTCCCGCCCGGATCGCCGCCTCCGCCTGTTCGTAGGTGGCCTCGGTGTGGCCGATGGATACCGTGACGCCGAGTTCGGAGGCCTTCGCTATAAAGGGCAGTGCCCCCGGGAGCTCCGGGGCCACGGTGATGGCGCGGATGTTTCCCCCCGAGGCCTTCCAGATCGAAAGGAACTCCTCCCAATCCGGTTCCCGGATGAAGTCGCGGTTCTGGGCCCCGGCCTTCCCGGGGTTGATGTAAGGCCCCTCCAGATGCAACCCCAGGACCCGCGCGCCCCGAGGGCGGTCCCCCTGGGCCCGGATCGCCTCGGCCACCGCCTCCGCGGCGCGCAGAAGCCCCTCACGGGGCGCGGTGACGGCGGTGGGAAGGAAGGCGGTGACCCCGAAGCGGGCGAGCACCTCAGCAAGCGAAAGGAGGGCCTCCGGATCCCCGGAGTTGGTATCGAACCCCCTGTAGCCGTGGATGTGCAGGTCCACGAACCCGGGAACTACCAACGCCCCCACAAGATCCTCCCCTTTGGGACTTCTCCCCTCACGGATGCGGTGGATCCGCCCATCCCTTACTTCCAGGGTGGCCGGACGTATCACCTCCCAAGGCGTGTAGATCTCAACTCCCGTTAAGACCAGGTCCATTTGGCCTCCTCTAAAGAAGCGGGATCCTCCCGCGGTACCGCTTCAGGAGCTTCCCGTTATGCCCTTCGGCCCCGGGGAGGTGGGAGCTCAGCCAGATGGGGGGCTGGATTCCCCGGGTGTGCAGGAGTTCGGCCGCCTCGGCGGCGATGGCGTTGGCGACGAAGCAGGCGGCGATGGTGGAGGCCGGGCCCAGCCGCACCGGGATCCCCTCCAGCTCCAGCAGCGCATCCCCCGGGGGGACCTTGGTGTCCACCGCCACATCGGCCACCTCGAAAAGCCGTTTTCCGTAGGGGTTGCGGACGGGAAGGGATTCCGAGGAGGTCCTCGAGGTGATGGCGATGGTCTTTATCCCCCGATCCCCGGCCCACAGGGCCGCCTCCACGGGGAAGGTCTTGACCCCGGAGTTGGAGACGACGATCAAGAGGTCCTTTTCCGTGATCCCGGAGCGGGAGAGGACGAGGGAAGCGTACCCCTTGAGCCCCTCCAGGGCGGTGGCCTTGGATGCCCCGTGGGCGAGGGTGACGTCGAGTTCCAAAAGGGGCCTTATCGGGGCGAGGCCCCCGGCGCGGAAGAAGAGCTCCTCCCCCACCATGGCGGAGTGTCCGGCGCCGATGACGTAGGCGATGCCTTCGGTGTGGACCGTCCGGGCCAGGTGCTCCGCGGCGGCACGGATGTTCTCTCTTTCCTCCTCCGCGATGCGGCGGAGGATATCGCGTATGGCGGCGCAGTAGTTATCCAGCATCGTCACCTCCGGGGAGAGGATGTCCGGAGTTGACAGCGGCTCCCCGTGCCGCTATTGTATAGTGGTCATGTGGTATATACAATCTCGGGCGAAGGGGGTGGTGCCACAGCGGAAAACCCTTTTTCACACCCGGTGAAGCATAACTTCCCCAAAGGAGGTCGGTGCGGTGATGCGGAAGGTCATCCTCGGCGTTTTCAGCATGGTGCTTTTCTTCGGGCTCCTCGGGGTTGCCGAGGAGAAGGTGAAATTCGAGGTATGGGTGTGGGGCGATCTCACCGCCCAGTTCATGGAGAACCTGGAAGCCACCTTCAACGCCGCCTATCCCGCCTACCAGGTCGATATCGTGGGCAAGAAGGCCACCGAATACAACACCATCCTCACCAACGCCCTCCAGGGCGGCGCCGGGCCCGCGGTGTTCCTCACCCGCATAAACCCCATGCCCGCCCAGTTCGCCAAGGCCGGGTTGGTGCTCCCTGTGGATGAGCTCGTGCCCCTCCTTTCCCATTACACTCCCGCGGCCTTGGGAGCCCTGAGCTACGAGGGAAGGCCCTATGCGGTGCCGTATGCGGTGGTCACCTATCCCATCTACTACAACGTGGACATCTTCGATGAGCTCGGCCTCTCCGTACCCACGACGTGGCAGGAGTTCTTGGATGTGTGCGCCAAGATCAAAGAAGCGGGGATCGCCCCCATCAGCATGTACCACGCCAACTGGGCCTTCACCGAGATCGTCCACCCCGCGGTGGCCGCGGCCTTCCTTCCCGAAAGCTGGCTCGAGGACCTCGTGGCCGGCAAGGTGAACTACGACTCACCCGAGTTCGTGAAGACCTTCGAGGCC
>JALVLL010000004.1 GCA_027027485.1 Candidatus Bipolaricaulota bacterium
CCGGTATTTCGGGTCCCGCACCCTCAAAAGCAGGGGCTCCGCCCGGGGCCGGAGCACCGCCCACTCGTAAGCCAGCGCCGAGTTGAACATCACGTCCGCCCGGCCCTGGTAGGGAAAGATGAAGCGCTTCTCGCCCCGACGGACGTTGCCCCACAGCTTCAGGGTGGCCTCGGCGTCGTAGCCCCTGAAGGCGGCGTCGCGGACGATCCTGCGGATGAGCCGCGTGTCGGTGGTGGGGATGCGGTTGAGCTCGTCCAGGTTGAGCTGGGTCAAGGCCGAAACGTAGATCTTGTAGGCGTTCTCGCCCAGCTCGCCGGGGAGGAGCTCGGGGTTCAGACAGTGGATCCCCTCGATGAGCAGTATCCCCTCGGGCCCGAGCCGGAGCTTGAGCCCCTTTTCCCTCCCGCCGGTGACGAAGTTGTAACGCGGGAGCTGTACCTCCTCTCCCTCGAGGAGCCTCTCCATGTGCTCCCGGAATAGCTCCAGGTCCACGGCGACGATGTCGTCGAAGTCGGTGATCCCCCGCCGCCGCATCTCGTCCCGGGGGAGGAAGTAGTCGTCCAGGGATATGGGGTAGGGCCTTAGGCCCCGCGCAAGGAGCTGGATACAGAGGCGCTTGGTGAAGGTAGTCTTTCCGGAGGCCGAGGGACCGGCGATGAGGACGATCCGCCGCCTCTCCCAAGGCAGATCGGCGATCCCCTCCGCGATACGTACGATCCGCTCCTGATGCAGGGCTTCAGATACCAGGATTATCTCGCGGATCCGCCCCTCATCTATGGCCCTGTTGATGGAACCCACGTCCTGGAGCCCCAGGAGCTCGAGCCACCTCCCGTACTCCTCGAAGACCTGCCAGAGGGCGGTGTAGTCCTCCACCGGCGCTAGCTCCGTGGGCCGCTCCCGGCGGGGGAAGCGCAAGATAAAACCCCGATGGTAGGGGCTCAGGGCGAAGAACCCCAGATACCCCGTGGAGGGGGCCATGGGGCCGAAGAAGTAGTCCCTGACCTTCCCCAGCCGGTAAAGCGGGACGGTGCCGTCGGGGGAGGAAAGGAGCAGCTCGGCCTTGGAGCCCTTTCCGTCCTGGGCGAGGAGCCGGGCGGCCTCTCCCACCGGGAGGATCTCCTTCTCGATGGGGAGGTCGGCTTCCACCATCTCCCGCATCTTCTTCTCTATGGCCGAAAGCTCCCCTTCCGAGAAGGGGTCGCGGTTGGCCGCCCAGCAGTAATAGCCCCCGAAGGGGACGGAGTGGTCCACCACCACCCGGGCCTCGGGGTAAAGCTCCGCCACCGCCGCCGCGAGGAGCAGGACCAGGGACCTGGTATAGATGCGGATCCCCTCGGAGTCGGTGATGAAGATGGGCTTTATCTCCATGTCGCGGTTTACGGGCTCGGAGAGCTCCAGAAGCCTCCCGTCGTTTATCCCGGCGATGAACGGGATGACGGCATCGGGGAAGGCGGCGCGGAGGAACTCCTCGAGGGGCGTCCCCACGGGGCCCTCGAAGATCCGGCCGTCGCTCAGGCGCACCTGGGCCGTTTTCCTGGGCTCCGCCTCGTATACCTTGGCCATTGGGAAAACCCATTCTAGCGCCGCATCCGCGCCAGCTCCACCGGCCAGAGGGATGGACAGCTAAAGAAGGGGCCTCAAGAAGTGTCCGAAAATGGAAAACTGGTACGCCCGGCAGGATTTGAACCTGCGACCTCTGGCTCCGGAGGCCAGCGCTCTATCCGGGCTGAGCTACGGGCGCTGCGGAGGGAGCGGGATTCGAACCCGCGGCTGAGCTTTCAAGGCCCAGCTACGGCTTAGCAAGCCGTCGCCTTCGACCACTCGGCCATCCCTCCCGGAACTCCTCTTTCATTCTATTCGCTCCTTGAAATCCGGGCAAGCTCGGGGCTAGTATCCGCCGCCATGGCCGGAAAACGCGTTTTCAAAACGTTCATCGTCGATGTGGACGGTGTCCTGGTGAAGGGGGGTGAACCGCTGCCAGGGGCACGGGAGGCCCTCTCCCGCCTCAAGGGGCTCGGGAGGGTCGTGATCCTCACCAACAACTCCACCCGCTCCCGCGCCTCCACCGCCGCCGCCTTGAGGGACCTCGGCTTCCCGATATCCCCCGATGAGGTGGTGACGAGCTCCTACATCGCCGCGCGGTGGCTCTCCGAGCGCACCGGATCCTGTCGCGTCTTCGTGATAG
>JALVLL010000005.1 GCA_027027485.1 Candidatus Bipolaricaulota bacterium
GGCCTGTCCACCCCTTTTTATTTTAAACCTCTTTGTGGGCCGTGTGGCGCCGGCACCACTTGCAGTACTTCCGCAGGACGAGCTTGTCCCTGCGGTTCTGGCGGTTGCGCGTGGTGTGGTAGTTACGGCGACCGCACTCGCTGCAAGCCAAGCTCACGATGAGGACGTTGTCCTTTTTCGCCATCTCACTTGATGATCTTGGTCACCACACCGGCGCCCACGGTCTTGCCGCCCTCGCGGATGGCGAACCGCTGCCCCTCTTCCAGGGCCACGGGCTTGATGAGCTTACAGCGGAGGCCATCCACGTTGTCGCCCGGCATCACCATCTCGACGCCCTCGGGGAGGAAGATCTCGCCCGTGACGTCGGTGGTGCGGAAGTAGAACTGCGGCTTGTACCCGGTGAAGAACGGGGTGTGGCGCCCGCCCTCCTCCTTGGAGAGGACGTACACCTGGGCCAGGAACTCGGTGTGCGGGGTGATGGAGCCGGGGGCGGCCAGGACCTGTCCGCGCTCCACCTCGTCCTTCTCGATGCCCCTCAGGAGCACGCCGATGTTGTCGCCGGGCAGGGCCTCGTCCAGGACCTTGTTGAACATCTCGATGGAGGTGGCCACGGTCCGCTTGATCTCGTCGGTGAGGCCAACGATCTCCACCTCATCGCCCGGGCGGAGCTTGCCGCGCTCCACACGCCCGGTGACCACGGTACCGCGCCCCTTGATGGAGAAGACGTCCTCGATGGGCATGAGGAATGGCTTGTCCTCCTCGCGCTTGGGGAGCGGGATGTAGTTGTCCATGGCGTCCAGGAGCTCCAGGATGGGCTTCACCGCCGGGTCGTCCAGGGAGGTCGCCTGGAGGGCCTTGAGGGCGGAGCCCCGGATCACCGGCACCTCGTCGCCCGGATACTCGTACTTGTTGAGGAGCTCCCGGACCTCCATCTCGACGAGATCGATCAGCTCCGGATCCTCCACCAGGTCCACCTTGTTGAGGAAGACCACGATGGCGGGGACGTTCACCTGGCGCGCCAAAAGCACGTGCTCCCGGGTCTGGGGCATGGGGCCGTCGTAGGCCGAGACCACCAGGATCGCCCCGTCCATCTGGGCGGCGCCGGTGATCATGTTCTTGATGTAGTCGTGGTGGCCCGGGCAGTCGATGTGGGCGTAGTGCCGCTTCTCGGTCTCGTACTCCACGTGGGCCACGTTCACGGTGAGGATCTTGGTCTCATCGCGGCGGAAGAGCTTGGCATCGGCCTTGGCCACCTCGTCGTAGGAGCGCTCCTTGGCGAGCCCCTTCATGGCCAAGACCTTGGTGATGGCCGCGGTGAGGGTGGTCTTCCCGTGGTCGATATGGCCGATCGTCCCCACGTTCACGTGCGGCTTCGTCCTCTGGAACTTCTCCTTAGCCATCCTTTCCGACCTCCTTGGTTCAAATGGGTGGCAAAAAAATTCGAGGAGCCTTGATCGCCCCTTCCTGGAGCCCGCGGGCGGATTCGAACCGCCGACCTCACCCTTACCAAGGGTGCGCTCTGGCCGTCTGAGCTACACGGGCCCAGGCGAATAGGCATTTTAACCCCCGAGCCCGGGGACAACAACTTGGTGGAGGGGGAGGGATTCGAACCCCCGAAGGCCTTGAGCCGCCGGGTTTACAGCCCGGTGCGTTTGACCGCTTCGCTACCCCTCCAGCCGGTAAAGATTTTAAACGCCTGGGCCCGCCGGTTAAAGCCCTGAAGCCCGTGGCCCGACTCGAACGGGCAACCCTCCGCTTACAAGGCGGACGCTCTACCGGTTGAGCTACACGGGCCTCTTTTTGAATTTTATCCCCACGCCCGGACGCCTTAAAAGTCCGGATGGCGCCGCGATACGGATCCTCAACAGCCGCTCGCGAGGGGATAGACACGGACCCTGCGGTGGCGGGGGCCGTCGAACTCGCAGAAGTAGACCCCCTGCCAAGTGCCCAGGGAAAGCCTCCCCCCCTCCACCGGGAGGACCAGGGTGGGGCCCAGGAGCGCGGAGCGGAAGTGGGCCGGGGAGTTCCCTTCCATGTGGCGGAAGCGGATCCCCGGCACCAGGGCCCGCATGGCGGCGTTGACGTCGTGGCGCACATCCGGATCCGCCGCCTCGTTCACGGTGAGGGCCGCGGTGGTATGGGGACAGAAGAGTACCGCGAAACCTTCCTCCAAGCCGAGCTCCTCGAGGGCTCCCTCCACCTTCGCCGTGATATCCAGGATCTCCTCTCGGGAGCGGGTGGGGACCTCTATCTCCACGTACCTCACCCCAACGCCTCCTCCAGCTCGCGCATGAGGGCGCCCTTGTCCTCCACCCCGCGCACGTGGAGGACGAACTCGCCCTCGCCTTCCCCCCGGATCACGGAAACGAGCTCCAGGCCGTTCCGCCCTAGTACCTCCAACGCCCGATAGAGATCGCGGGGCTCCTCCAAGGAGAGGCGGATGCGGGTGCCCTCCTCCCCTATCCCGGTCATCCGCAGGAGGGCCCTGAGGGCGCCCCCGCGGGTGATCACCCCGACGAGCTTCCCGTCCTCCACCACAGGCACCACCGAGTAACGGTCCACCAGGAGCGCCAGGGCCCGCTCCACCGGGTCATCGGGGCTGAGGACCACCGTGGGCTGGGCCACGAGCTTCTCCGAGGGGAGGTCCGGCTTGGGGGCGGCGTCCAGGGCCTTGCGGGTGATGAACCCCAGGAACCTCCCTTCTTCGTCCACCACCATGACCAAGGCGAGCCCCAGGTCCTGGGCCAGTTTCTGCGCCTCCTCCACGGGGGTGTTGCAGAGCACCACGGGTGGGTCGGGCTCCATCCAGGATCTCACCTTCATCCAACCGCTCCCGTTATGACCCGCTCTCCTTGGCGGCGCGGGCCTCGGCCACAATCTTCTCCTGGAGCTGGGCCGGGACGAAGTCGTACCGGAGGAACTCCACCTGGAAGGTGGCCCGGCCCTGGGTCATGGATTTGAGGTCCAGGGCGTAGGAAAGGAGCTCCACCAGGGGCACCTCGGCCTTGATGATGGTCCTGCCGCCCTGGGACTCCATCCCGAGGACCTTGCCGCGGCGGGCGTTGAGGTCGGAGATGATATCGCCGGTGAAGGCCTCGGGGGTGTTCACCGTAAGGAGCATGATGGGCTCCAAAAGCGCCGGGTCCGCCTTCTCCGCGGCGAGCTTGAAGGCCTGGCGCGCGGCGATCTTGAAGGAAAGCTCCGAGGAGTCCACCGGGTGGTACATCCCGTAGTAGACCACCGCCTTGATGTCCACCATGGGATAGCCGGCGAGGATCCCCTCCTGCATCGCCTCCCGAACGCCCTTCTCCACGCCGGGGATGAACTGCTGCGGGATGACGCCGCCCTTGGTCTCGTCCACGAACTGGAACCCCTCCCCCCGCGGCAGGGGCTCGATCCGGAGATGCACCTCGCCGAACTGGCCGTGGCCACCGGTCTGCTTCTTGTGGCGGTACTGGGCGGTGGCCTGCTTGCGGATCGTCTCCAGGTAGGGGATCTTGGGTACCCGGTATTCCACCTCGACGTTGTAGCGGTTCTTCAGCCGCTCCCGCACCACATCGAGCTGCACATCCCCCATCCCCGAGAGGATGGCCTCCTTGGTGACCGGATCGCGCTCGAATTTCAGGGTGGCCTTGGTGGCCACGATATCGCGCATGGCCGTGGAGAGCTTCTCCTCGTCGCCCTGGGACTTGGGGTAGACCGCCCGGGAGAAGACCGGCTTGGGGAAGGGCGGCCTGGGGTAGGGTTCGGCACCCTCGGCCCCCAACGTATCGCAAAGCCCCACGTCCTCGAGCTTGCCCAGGGCGGCGATGTCCCCGCCGGTGGCCCCCCCGGCCTTCTCGAGCTTGGTCCCCTTGATGGCGTAGATGTCGCGGACCTGTACCTTGTTGCCGCTCTGGAGGTGGATCCAGGAGTTCCCCTCCGAAAGCTCCCCCCCGATCACCCGCACGTATGAGATCCTGCCGAGGTAGGGATCGGAGTAGACGTTGAAGACCCAAAGCCTGGGGGCCTCCTCCACCGCGGGCTCGGGGGCGAGCTTCGCCAGGTAATCCATGAGCTCGGGGATACCGACGCCGGTCTGGGCGGAGCCCCATAACACCGGGATGAAGGTGCGCTCCTTGACCCCCCGGGCCAGGGTGGAGGCGAGCTCCTCGGCGGAGATCTCCTCGTCGCTTAAGAACTTCTCCGCCAGCGCATCGTCCAGGGTGGCGATCTCCTCGATGAGCTGGCCTTTGAGCCCCTCGACCCTCTCTTTGAGCCCATCGGGGACCTTGGAAGACCCCAGGAGGTCCACCACCCCGGAGAGGTCCCCGTCTGATTTGACCGGCCACTGGATGGGCCAGAAGCTTCCCCCGAGCCCCTCCCGGAGCTCGCTCAGGACCTTATCGGGATCCGCCTCGGGGCGGTCCATCATGTTGGCGAAGACGATGACGGGCTTCCCGGCCTTGGAGATGACGTCCCACGCCTGCTCCGTGACCACCTCCACGGGCTTTTCGCCGTGGATCACCAGCACCACAAGATCCGCGGCATAGGTGGCCTTGATGGTCTCCTCGATGAACTCCCCCAAACCCGGGGCCACCAGCAGGTTGAGCTTGGTATCCTTCCAGGCGCAGGAGCAGACCGCGAGGTCGATGGAGTACCCCCTCCTCTTCTCCTCGGGGGAGGAGTCGAGCTGGATCTCCTTCTCCCCGGCCTGGGCGAGGATCCTGGCCGCAAGCGTCGTCTTACCGGAGCCTGAATGTCCCACAATGCCGATGTTCCGGGTTTGCCCCATCCACATCACCCCGATCGAAGCGGATTCTGCGCGGAGTATATCCGCGCCGCCATCCCCTGGCAAAAGACCCACAGGGGAAAGGAGCTCACCGTGCCCAAGGGACAACGGCCGGATGCGCGGCGGGGAAAGCGGCTCCCCTGGGGCGATCGCCCGCGGGCCCCGGAGGGGAAGGGAAGTACGGGAAGGGGCGATGGGATTCCGCTGGTGACGTATCCTCCGTGGGCCCGTACTTCACCCTCCAATGGCTCCGATTCACCGGCCTCAAGAGGGCGTTTTCTCGGCCAGGGGATCCTTTCCACTACATGCGCGTGCGGGTGAACGCGGATTCGGTGGGGAGGTGGTCCCCGTGGCCAGGGTGCCGTCGGAGGGGAAAGGGGCGAAGAATTCCCCTGGTGGGGGACCCCTGGAGGAGTTCACGGTGGAGGCTAGGTCTCCGGTTCCCCGACCGTGATGAGGTCCCTGATCTTCTGCAGGGTCGCGGGGCCGATCCCCTTCACGTTAAGGAGATCCTCGACGCTCTTGAAGGGGCCGTGCTCCTCGCGGTAGGCGATGATGCGGCGGGCGAGCTCCGGCCCGATCCCGGGAAGCTCCTCCAGCTCCTCGGCGGTGGCGGTGTTTATGTTCAAGGGGCCTTCCACCACCAACTCCACCGGCGCTATGTTCAGCTCCAGCCTAACGGGCTTCGGCTCGGGGAATCTCGCGCGGGGATGGGGCGGGATGAGGCGTATCCCTGCGTAGACGACCAAAAGGAAGCCGATCAGGGCGGCTATGAGGAACCTCGGCTCAAGGCGCGAGGAAAAGCTCCTGTATCTTCCTCTTTCCCCACTTCTCACGTTCCGTCCTCATCCTCTCGGGCCAGACCTTGTAGCGGGGCTTGGCGAACTTCAACTTCCAGGCCGAGAGGAAGACCTCGCCCAACTTGCGTCTGAACCCGGGATTGCCCTGGAGGAAGCCGGACTTCTCCCGGGCGAGACGTTCGAGCTCGGAAAGGTATATCTCGATCTCCCCGGCCTCGGAAAAGAGCCTCAGGGCCTCATCGGGCGAGCTCTCCAGGAGCTCGGAGGCCTTCCTGAAAAGCTCCCTCCTGCGGAGCTCCGCCTCCGCGGCCTCGCGCATCCTGCGCTCCTTCTCGCGGTACCAAGGGAGCTCCCAAACGGGAAAGGAGATGATCTCCCGGGGGCAGTTGTCGTCCCGCTCGGGGAAGGCCGAGGGATCAGAGGCGATCTTCCCGTGGAGGGCCAGGCAATCGGAACAGGTGTCGGGGGTCACGTTGGTGTAGTACTGGAAGAACCGCCTCCGGCCGAGGAGCCAATAGAGGAAAAGACGGAATTTCATCTCAATGCCGAGGGTGGGAGTCGAACCCACACGCCCTTACGGGCACGGGATTTTGAGTCCCGCGCGTCTGCCAATTCCGCCACCTCGGCGCCACAACAATTATAACTTCCGGAAGGAGCCGTGTAAGGGGTCCCACCAGTTGGGCCTGTTAAAAAATGAGGGGTTCTCCTTTCGGGGAAACTTTTGGTTGGAGGTGAAAACCATGAAAGGAGAACCCCGCATCAGTTTCAGGAAGCTCGGCCTCTTCCTCAAGTCCCGGGGGATTGTAACCAAAAACAGGGTCCCCCTGTGGGAGATAGCCCTGGGGCTCGTGCTCTACCAGCTGGGCTTGAGCCTCAGGAGGACGGCTTTGGTTTTGAGCCGGCTGGGGAAA
>JALVLL010000006.1 GCA_027027485.1 Candidatus Bipolaricaulota bacterium
GTGGGGGAGGAGGCAGAAGGGGAGGGGGCCAAGCACCTCATCCCCCGGTTCCGCCCCCGGGCCGTGATCATAGGTGAGCCGAGCCGTTGGGACGGGATCGTCCTCGGTTACAAGGGGCGTCTGGCCATCCATTACTCCATCCAGGTGCCGGTCTCCCACACCGCTTCCCCCGGGCCCACGGCCCCCGAGGTGGCGTTCGAGTTCTGGCGCCGGCTCTGTCTCTACACGCGGCGGTTCAACCGGGGCCGCGGCGCCCGTCGCTTCGACATCCTGGACCTGGTGCTGCGGCGGATGGGCTCCGCTGAGGACGGCTTCGTAGATCGGGCCGAGCTCTCCCTGGTCATGCGTCTCCCGCCCGGGCTGGATCCGGACGACCTCCGCCGGGAGGTGAAGGAACTCGCCTCGGGGGCGGAGGTGAGCTTCGGCGGGGGGGAACCGGCTTTCCTCGCGCCGAAAAACACCCAAATCGTGCGCGCCCTCCTTGCGGCCATCCGGGAGATGGGCGGGAGGCCCAGGTTCGTCCTCAAGACCGGGACGTCGGATATGAACCTGGTGGGGCCAGCGTGGGGATGTCCCATAGCGGCCTACGGCCCCGGGGACTCGCGCCTGGATCACACCCCCGACGAGCACATCGGTATCGAGGAGTTCCTCCGGGGGATCCGGGCGCTCTCCCTCGCCCTCGGGGGTTTGGCCGGAGGTTGAGCGGGCCTCCACGGATCCCCGCGCTCAAGCGGGGTTATAGTCCCCCCTCCCGTGGCCGCGCAGGAGGGCTCTTATCCGCTTGACCTCTCCCTCCCGCAGCCTGACCCTACCGGCGGAGCTCAAGGGGAGCCGGGAGAGCATCCTCATGGCCCTCCAGAGGGAGGCCGGCATCTCCTCCCCTTCCCCGCCGCACGAGCGGCAGATCAGGCCCTCCCCCGGGGACCAGGTTAGATCTTCCTCGCTCCCACAGCGGACGCACCCTTCGAGGTGCGGCCCGTGTCCCAGGGCCGAAAGGGCCTTGAGTTCGTAGGCCAAAAGCAGGACATCGGGCGGCGCCCCCTTCTCGAGCTCCTCGAGGAACCCCACGGTCAGGGAGAGGACCCGGGGCTCGGGCACCCGCTCCGGGAGGAGCCCCTCGACGAAATTGAGTCCCTCCAGGGCAGCCTCCAAGCGCGCAAGCTCCCCGGATATCCCGGGATAGCGCCGCAGGAGGGAGGCCTCCTTGAGGAGATAGGGACCAACCCGCACGTAGTAGATGAGCTCCACGTAGTTCGTGGGCTCGAGCACCGCCCCGTAGGGGGATTCGATCCTGCGGGCGCGCTTGGCGAGGATCGGGACCTTCCCCTCCTTCTCGGTGAGGACCGTGGCCAGGCGATCGGTCTCCTGGACGTCTTTGGCGGAAAGGACTATGCCCCAGCCGCGGCGGAGCTTGGCCAACTCAGTCGGGAGCGCCCTGGACGATCTGGACGCCGCGGGAGGCGCCGATCCGGGTGGCCCCGGCCTCGATCATCCGGAGGGCCGTCTCGTAGTCGCGGATCCCTCCGGCGGCCTTGACCCCCATTTCCGGCCCCACGGCCTTGCGCAGAAGCGCCACGTCCTCGACCGTGGCCCCGCCGGGGCCGAAGCCGGTGGAGGTCTTCACGAAGTCGGCCCCCGCGGCCTTAGAGAGGATCGCACCAGCCACCTTCTCCTCGTCCGAAAGCAGGGCACACTCCAGGATCACCTTGAGGACGATCTTGCGGGGGAGCTTGTCGAGTTCGTCCCTCACCGTGTGGATATCCCGGTAGACGAGCCCGTAGTTCCCCTCCTTCAGGGCCGCCACGTTGATCACCATGTCCACCTCGTCGGCCCCGCGATCGGCCGCCAACTTGGCCTCGAAGGCCTTCACCTCGGGCAGGTGCTGCCCGTGGGGGAAGCCCGCCACGGTGCAGACCTTGACCCCGGTGTCGCGGAGGAGTTCCTTGGCCAAAGCCACATACGTCGGCGGGATACATACGGCATGGAACCCGTAGAGCTTGGCTTCCTCGCAGATGCGCTTTACGTCCTCGGCAGAGGTAGAGGGGCCGAGGACGGTGTGGTCGATGTAACGCGCTATCTCCCTCTTCCTCAAGCGGATCACCCCCTGAGATCGAACTCAAGATGAACTCCCGACTCCCGCCGGATCCTCTCCTC
>JALVLL010000007.1 GCA_027027485.1 Candidatus Bipolaricaulota bacterium
CCCCGAGGTCCCTCCCCCGCCGCTCACACCCCCAGAAGAGGTTCTCGTGGACCCAGGTCTCCCGGGTCTCGGTGCCCAAGTAGAGGCACTCGAAGGAGCGGAAGAGGAGGTTGCGCCGGACGGTGTTCCCGGTGGGATAGGCCTTCCGGTAGGCCTCCTCGAAGATGATGGCGATGTTGGCCCCGTGGATGAGGTTCCCCTCGATGATCCCCTGGGATCCGATGGTATCCACCCCATAGCCGCAGCCGATCATGGTGTTCTCGGCCACCCGGTAGCGGCTGACCTCCCCCCGTACCTCGACGGCTATATCTTCCTCGGAGAAGACCGAAGCGGATACCTCCGCGTCCACGGCCGACTCGAACTTCACCCCGATCCTGTCCCGATAGAAGAGGCCCCTGGAGATCGAGATCCCCTTGGAGGCACCGGAGATATAGATACCGATGCCGTTTTTGTAGGAGATGTTCCCCACGAACTTCAGGTCGCTCGAGGCCTCGACGCTTATCCCATGGTCGTTTCCCCCGAGGAGGCAGTTCTCTATCCCCACGTCCTCCGAGAGGAATAAACTCACCCCTGCCTCGCTATTGGCGATCCGTTCGAAGTCCCTGATCGTCACGCCCTGGGAGCGGTATATCCTGATGGCGGCATCCGGGTTCCGAAAGAGATTTCCTCCGAGGAGGGAAACGCCTTTACAGAAGGCGATGTGGATCCCATCTCCCCCCTCTACCTTGACCCCGGAGAGCACCACGTCGCGGCAGGAAGCCAGGGTCACATGGCCGGCCTCGATATCGGGGAGTTCGGCCCCCTTCAAACCGAAGCGGTAGACCACGGGAAGCCCGTTCACGGTATTGGATTCCGTGATCACGTGGTCGAAGTGGGAGGCCTCGATCCCCAGCACCCTGAGCCCCGTGCGGCGGGCCTCGATGTAGTTATCCCGCACCACAAACCCCTCGGAGTTCTCGAGGACGATCCCGTTCAGGGAATCCCGGATGACACAGTCCTCGATCACCCCGTTCGCCGCCGAGGCCACGTAGATGGCGGCTCCCTCCGGATCCAAGGCCCCGCGCACCAGGCACCCACGCACCACGAAGTGGGCATCAACGTTCTCGATCCTGATGCCGTAGCGTTGCCCCTTCTCGAGGAGGATCTCCCAGCCGGCGATGATGTAGGGATCATCCGGGGCGCCGGTGCCGGAGATCACGCCGTTTTCGGGGGTGAAATCCCCGTTGGAGAGTATCTCTATGGGGCCGCGGAGCGCCGCCGCGACGGAGACCGTCAACACGAAGAGGAAACTTACGGCCAAAAATCCCCTCAAAATTCCCTCCTTTCCCGACAAAAATAACCGACCCCGTGTCCTACGGAAAGATCCGGGCCGGTATAATCCGCTCGATCGGGGTGAGGGGATGTTAGTGGAGAGATTGGAGGAGTTCTTCTCGCGGGAGGAGCAGGTCAGGGAAAGGGATTATTTCTACGTGAGCGAGGTCTCCAAGTGTCCGCGCCAGATCTACTACTCCGTGAAGGGCTTTCCAAAGCCGCCGCTGGACGGGCAGTCCGCCCGCAGGATGGCGGTGGGCGACGACGTGCACCGCCGGATCGTAGGGGCCCTTTTCTCTTTGGGGATCGCCGTGGCGGCCGAGGTCCCCATACCCCCCAACCCCCTTTTCCGGGGGAGGGCCGACGTGTTGGTGTCGCTTGGGGGAGAGACCTATGTGGTGGAGATAAAAAGCGTCCACCCCTACAACTTCGACCAGGCCTCGACGCGCCCCCTGCGCGACCATTACCTCCAGCTCCAGCTCTACCTCCACTTCCTGGGGGTCCCCAAGGGGATCATCCTCATGGAGAACAAGGCCAACCAGGCCCTGCGGGAGTTCCTGGTGGAGCGGGACGATGGGCTCATCCGCGATATCCTCGGGAGGTTCCAGGACCTCCACCGCATGATCTTCGTCGAGGGAAGGCTTCCTCCACTCCCGGACAAATCCGAGTGGGAGTACGACCAGTGCCGTTACTGCCCCTTCGTGGAGTTTTGCATAAAGGATCAGATGACCCCCAATCCCGCCGACCCCGTCGATGAGGGCGGAAATCCCCGCGAGGACGGCGATCGTGAGGACGCCGGGGCTCAAGGGGGTGGGGGAAACGACGACCGGGAAC
>JALVLL010000008.1 GCA_027027485.1 Candidatus Bipolaricaulota bacterium
GTTCTCGGCGCGCCGCTCGATCACTTCGGGATCGAGGCCCGAGGGGTAGCGGGAGATGTAGCGGTGGACGATCCCGGCGAGGCCGTCGAGGTAGTCGGAACGGGCCACCCCGGCGGCACGGCCCTTTAGAGCGGAGAAGTCGAAGAACTCGATCCCCTCACCCTCCAGGATCTCCCCGAGCCACCCCTCGGCGATCCCGGAGCGGCCCTTTATGGCCCGGAAAAGGTGGACGAACTCCTCGATGAAGCCCCCCAATACCTCTGCCTCTCCCCGGGTGAGTCCCCGGAGGAGTTCCAGGGTGCTCACCCCGGAGAGCTCCTCGTTCACCGGGGAGATGAGGTTCCGGAAGACCCGGATAGCTTCCAAGGCCTGGGCCCGCTCCAGGGGGTGTTCCTCCATCTCGCCGCGGCGATGCTTCCACTCTAGCTCGTCGAGATAGCGGGAGAGGGCCTCGCGGGCATCTTCGAGGGAGGATGAGCGGGCGAGTATCTCCCTTATCTCCGGGGCCTCCTCCCACAACGCCTCACCTAACCTAGCCTCAACGCCCACAACCTCCCCCTTTCGGAATCATTATAGGTTTGGTCACATTTGTCCGCCAAGTCCGTCATAAGGCCCTTGTGTTGCCGAAGCGGTCCCAGTGGACGATCTCCTCCAGGGGACGGCGGTCCTTCTCGGGCTTGTAATCGGGATCGGGGTAGCCCAGGGGGAGGATGGCCACCACGCTGAACTCGTCCGGGATCCCCAGGAGCTCCTTGGTGAGGGCCTCGGCGGAGCTGGGTCCGCCTTCGGGGATCCCGATCCAGTAGGAAGCGATCCCCAGGGAATGGGCCGCCAGGGCCATATTCTGGGTCGCCGCGGCGGCGTCCTCGCGGTAGTGCAGGGGATCCACCTCGGGATCCGCGGCCACCACGATCACCACATCCGCGTTCTGAACACCCCTTCGGTAGATGGTCACCTTCTCCACGATCTCGCTCAGCCTGGCCTTCACCGCCTCGTCCCGGACCACGATGAACTCCCAGGGCTGGAGGTTGGCGTAGGAGGGGGCCCAGCGGCCGGCCTCCAGGACCTCGTGGAGGATCTCGTCGGGGATCCTCTCGGGCTTGAAACGCGGGATGCTGCGTCTTTCCCTGATCGTCCGCAATACCTCGTTCGACATCGTCCCTCCCTTCATCCGCCAAAGTAGCCCCAGAAAGCCACTTCCGACAAGGAAACCCTCTCCCTGGGGCCGAACTCCCGCTCCAGGTGCTTCTCGGAGAGCTTCCCCGCGTCGCCGTGCCAGCCCACCACAACCAGCGTAATGAGGACGTAGTCTTCGGGGATCCGCAGGGCTTCCTTGGCCTTCTCGGGGTTGTAACCGGCGATGGGATGGGCGATAAGGCCCATACGGGTGGCCTGGAGCATGAGGTTCCCCACGGCCATGCCGCAGTCGAAGAGGAAGTAGTCGCGGCGGTCGCTCAGCCGGCACCCGAGCTCGGGTTTCGAGGCCACGGCGATGATCACGGGGGCCCTCTTCGCCCAGTAGTTACCCCCGGCGAGGCTCTCCCGCAGCTTCTCGAGGCTCTCCCCCTCCGCCACCACGAACCTCCAGGATTGGTTGTTGAAGCAGGAGGGGGCCAGGTGGGCCGCCTCGAGGAGCCTCTGTACCAGCTCCCGGGGAACTGGATCAGGAGAGATCGCCCGGAAGGCCCTGCGGAAGCGGATCTCCGGGAGAAGTTCCATGTCGGCTGCATGGATCGTGCGGAGCATCTCCAGGACCTCGTCCACATGGCCCGGGACCTTCACCCGCTTCCAGAGGGCCCTTATGGTCTGGGTACGGTCGATGATGAAGGTGGAGCGGATGATTTTGCCGTCCTCTATAGCGCCGTAGGCTTCGGCCACCCTGAGCTCCGGGTCGGAGAGGAAGTGGATCCCGTCCAGCCCGTATCTTTCGCGGAATCGGGAGAGCCTTCCGGCGGGATCAGGCGAGATCCCGATCACCTCGGCGTAAAGCCCTTTGAAATCGCCGATGCGGGACGAGAAATCCTGGGCCTCCTTGGTGCAGCCCTGGGTCATGGCCCGGGGGAAGAAGTAGAGGACGACGTACCTCCCCCGGAAGTCCCTCAGCGACCGCTCCTCCCCGTCCGCGTCCCTGAGCGAAAAGTCGGGCGCAAGCTTGTAAAGCATCTTCACCCCCTCCGGGAAGATCACTCCAGGGCCTCCACCTCGTGGGTTATCTCGGCGGAGAGGGAGTGGGATACCGAGCAGTAGCGTTCCTGGGAGAGCTGTGCGGCCCGTTCCAGGCTCTCCCGGGGCACGCCCCATGCCCGGTAGACTAAGCGGACCTTGCGCACCGCTTTGGGGTGTTCCTTCTCCCTCTCGGCCTCAATCAGGATCTCGAACTTCTTCGGGGGGGTCCTCATCTTGTTCAGGATGGCCACGATGTCCATCCCGGTGCAGCCCCCGAGGGCCATGAGCATGAGCTCCACGGGCCTTGGCCCCGCCCCTTCGCCCCCCACGGCGTCGGTATCCATCACCACCGCGTGGTTGGAGGGGCCCACGCCCACGAACCTCATCCCCTCATGCCAACTCACCCTCACTTCCATGCGGCCTCCTTTCGCGGGAAATATTACCGGATTGTCCGTTATCGTGCGGCATGTTGGACGTAAAGCGGTTTTGTTCCGTATAATGGAATGGTATGGCTGTACAGAACCGCATCCGGAAGGTGCAGAAGCGCGATAGGTCCCTCGTGCCCTTCGACCAGGGCAGGATCTATTCCGCGATCCTGCGGGCGGCGAGGTCCGTGGGGGGCTTCTCCCTGGACTACCTCCAGGGGGTCAACGACAAGCTCTTCGACGCCTACGGGAGCGACGAGGAGATCGCCCAGTTCCTCTCCGATATCGTGGTGATCACCCTGAACCGAGATCCTCGCCACTGGATCGCCAACTTCCCCCCCACCATTGAGGAGATCCAGGATACGGTGATCCATGTGCTGCGGAGCTACGGGTTCGTCACCGTGGCGGACGCCTACGAGTGCTGGAGGTGGGGGAAGCACTGGGTGCGGTCCGGAGCCATCACCATGGAGCAGTTCGTGGGCAACGGCTACCCCACGCCCTTCCACGAGAGGATCCTCGAGTGGAACAGGGCCCACGGCTGCGACACCGTGGAGGGCCTAAACGAGATCGTCCGCTCCGGGAAGATGAAGCAGCTCATCGACGAGGCCACCGAGGTCTACGAGGGTTCCCTGGACGAGGCGGCGCGCAAGGTACTCGAGCGGATCGAGAAGGGCGACGAGATCCGGATGATCTGGATCTCTGGACCTTCCTCCTCGGGAAAGACCACCACCACGGTGAAGCTCACCCAGCGCCTGGAGCGCGAGGGCTTGAGGTTCCTGATGCTCAACCTCGACGACTACTTCTGGCCGCTGGTGGAGCACCCCACCGACTGGATCAACGACCGCAACTTCGAGACCCCCGAGGCCCTGGATATCCAGCTCATAAACAAGCATCTGAAGATGCTTCTCGAGGGGAAGGCCATCGAGAAGCCCATCTACGACTTCAAGGTGGGGGACCACGTGGGGACCAAGCGGGTTAAGTTGGAGAAGGGCCAGATACTGCTTCTCGACTGCCTCCACGGGTTCTATCCCCCGCTGACCGAGGGGATCCCCCGCTCCATGATGTTCCGGATCTACATCGAGGCCTGCAATATGATGTACGAGGGGGATGGCTCCAACGGGCGTCTCACTCAATTCACCGATGTGCGGCTTCTGCGCCGGATGCTCCGGGACGTGAAGCACCGCAACCACCCGCCGCTCCAGACCCTCCTCCACTGGCACTACGTGCGGGCAGGGGAGCTTTTTTCGATCATCCCCCTGATGGGCCTGGCGGACCACATGATAAACGGCGGGATGCCCTTCGATCTCCCGGTCCTCAAGCCCTATTTCGTCCCCGATGGGATCTGGCCCAGGCCCGAGGAGCTTGCCACTTACGAGGCCTTCCTGGACGCGCGGATCCGCTATCAGAGGGTGAGCGCGCTGCTTGAGTCGGTGGAGGGGTTGACCATGTGGGAGACCCAGGACCACGCCCTGATCCCCGGGGATCATCTGGTGCGGGAGTTCATCGGCGGAAGCACCCTAAAGATCCCCCACAATGAATAGAACCCCTTTCAAAATTGTCTGAGGCAGATGAGGATAAAAGCCACCAAGACGAAGCCACGGAACACCTCCACCAGGCGTTCATGGCGGACCACCAACCGTCGGAACTGCCCCAGCCAGGCAAACAGCCGTTCCACCTTCCACCGCTCCCGGTAGCCCGGCCCTACTCGCAACGAACGCCCCCGCTTCCCCTTTCGCTCGATCGGCGGGATCGTGGGCTTGATCCCCTTCCTCCTCAGCCATCCCCGGAACTCACGGCTGTCATAGGGCCTTGTCCGCCACCAGCTCCCGGGGACGCTTCCGGGGACGCCCCCGCCGACGTGGCACCTTCACCGTCTCCAAAGCCTCCCGGGCCAAGGTCAGCTCGTGAGGCCGGGCGCTGGCCAAATGGACCCCCATCGGTAACCCACTCCCGTCCGCCACCACCATCAACTTGGTCCCCTTGCCCCTCTTTGTTATCCCTACCGCCGATCCCCCTTTTTTGCTGGGATGAAGCTCCCGTCGAGGAAGGCCCGAGACCACTCCAGCTTCCCCTCCTCATCCAGGGTGGAAAGCAACGTCCTCCAGATCCGCTCCCAGGTCCCATCCCTCTCCCATTGCCGCAGCCTCCTCCAGCAGGTGGCAGGGGAAGCATACTCCCTGGGGATATCCTCCCAGCGGCACCCGGTCCTCAACACATACAGGATCCCGTTGAGGACCTTCCGGTCGTCCGCCCGCGGACGGCCTCTCCCTTTGCGGGGTGGGGGGAGAAGGGGCCGGATCCTTTCCCACTGCTCATCAGTGAGTTCCGTGTCCCTCATGACATCCCATTCTACCTGCCTCCACCATTTTTGAAAGGAGCTCTAGCCTTCCATGAGAGAAATTATGTAACAAGCTCATCAAAGATGCACTTGTTCTTCCTGTGATTTCTATGCTCATCATCTGGTGCGCTGTGCACGTGTCCATGTTGGATACAGGAAGAGAGGATGGCTTTAAAGCCCGCAGCTGTGTTCGCGTTCGATCTCCGCGAGCCGCCGCACGTTACGCAGGTCGAATTCTTCTTTCCCGTACGGAGTGGAGAACCAGGCGTCCAGGATCTCTTTCGCCACGGCCTCGGAGGTGAGCCTGAGGCTCATGACGAGGACGTTGGCATGGTTCCACCGCCGGGCCCGCGGGCCGTCTCGGCGTCCACACACAGGGCCGCCCGGATCCCGGGGACCTTGTTGGCGGCGATCGAGACCCCTGTCCCGGTCCAGCAGAAGGGGATTCCTTCGTCGCACTCCCCTCTCGCCACCGCCTCCGCCACCTCGAGCCCCACCTTGGCCCACTCCATCTCCTCACCCGCTAAGGGGCCGAAGGGGAGGACCTCACGCCCCCTCCTTTTGAGCTCCTCCGTCACCACCTCGGTGAGGTATGTCCTCTCATCGCTTCCCACGGCGATCCTCATCCCGCCTCCTTCCCGCTACCGCGGCAGTAGCCGAGGAAGCTCCGCGGGGGAGGATATCACGAGATCCGCTGCCTCCAGGAGTTCTTGAGGCCCGTGGGCCATGGCCACCCCGATCCCGGCCCAGCGGATCATCTCGAGGTCGTTGAGCTGATCCCCCACCGCCACCACATCCTCCCTCGGGATCCCCAAATACCCGCACAGCCACCTCAACGCCGCCCTTTTAGAGGCCCCGCGTGGAAGCACCTCCAGGTAATCCACCTCCGACCGCACCACCGAGACCCCGGGGTCCCGGCGGAGCGCGGCCTCGAGCCCGGGGAGCACCCCTGGATCGCCCAATACGAGGAGCTTCAGGGGAGGGAAATCGAGAAACGAAAGCAGGTCTCCCACCTCCCGGGCCGGAAGCCCTTCCTTCATCTGGAACCTCCTCACCCGGGGTGTGATCGCCTCGACATAGAGGGTCGGATCCCGGATATCGCGGTAGACCTCGACGTCCACGGGGAACCCCCTCATCGCCTTCAAGGCCGCCCTCGCTTCCTCCACCTCCAGGCGGCGCTCCAGGAGCGCCCGCTCGGAAAGCGGATCGTGGACCACGGCGCCGTTGTAGAGGATCACCGGGACGCACACCCCCAGCGAGACCATGAAGGGCCGCGCCGATCCAAGAGACCTCCCCGTGGCCAGGGTGATCCAATATGCCTGTGAAAGCTTCCCCAACGCAGAATGCGCGCGGGGTGTCAAAAGGTGATCGCGATCGAGGAGCGTCCCGTCCAGATCCAGGACGAGCAGCATCCTACTTCCCCAGGCGGGAGAAACCCCTCTGCAACAACGACTTTACCACTATGTCCATCGA
>JALVLL010000009.1 GCA_027027485.1 Candidatus Bipolaricaulota bacterium
AGGTGGATTACCCCGATCAGGGGCTTCCCTTGTGGGAATATCTCCCGGAAAAGGTTTCCGCTCACCGCGACCTCCTTCCCCAAAGGAGCGTCCCCAGCCTTTCGGCATCGTCTCCACTGAGCCTCCCGAGGAGCTCTTCCACCGCCCTCACGGGGATATCGGGGGGAACGTATCCGCTTGCCCGCAAGGCCCCGCAGAGGTTTCCCAGGAGGCCCTGGACCTCGGGCGGAGCCCCCTCGAGCCTCGCGGCGAGCACCCCGGCGCAGAAGGCGTCCCCGGCCCCCGTGGTGTCCCGGGCTTCCACCTCGAACCCCGGGACATGGAGCTCTCCTCTCTCCCCGATGTAGAGGCAACCCCGTTTGCCCAGCTTGACGAACCTCTCCCCTCCGCCTTCCAGTCCCCGGAGCTCGTCCTCGGTTCCGAAGAGGATCGCGGGGCGAAGGCCCAGGAACCTCGGGATGTGCACAAGCGCCTTAAAGGGCACGGTGTCCAAGCTCCAGGGGATACCCTTGGCCAGAGCTTGCGAGAGGAGCTCCGCGGCGGCCTCCGGCTTCCTCTCCGCGAAGTACCCCGAGACGTGGATCCAGGATAAGTAAGAGAGGTCGAGGTATCTTGCTTCCAAGTGAGCGTTCGCCCCCGGCACGGAGATCATCGAGCGCTCTCCACCCTCACCCACGAAAACAACCACGATCCCCGTGGGAAGCCCGGGATCGCGTTGGACGGAATCGATGTCCACTCCCGCCTCGAAAAGGCTCTTCAGGACGAAATCGCCGAAGGGATCGAAGCCTACCCGGGCGAGGACGCGGACCTCGATCCCGAGCCAGGAGAGCCACAGGGCCACGTTGGCCGCCCCGCCCCCGAGCCTCACCTCCGCCCTTGGGGCTTCCACCTCGCCTCCCGGGGAGGGCAGGGCCCCGATCCCTAGGACCACGTCCACGTTCACATCGCCGACCACAAGTATCCTGTTCCCCATTTTGTCCCCCATTGTGGCGTCGTTAAACTTTCGGACGCCATGCGGGTGAGGGTGAAGTTCTTCTCATCGTTCGGGAACCTCGCCGGGGTGAACGAAACCGAGCTCGATCTACCGAACGGAGCCACCCTTAAGGAGGTGGTGAATAAGGTCCTGGAGGAATTCCCCCAGCTCAAACAGTTCGCCAGGTATATGATCACGAGCCTCAACAACCGGGTGGCGGACCAGGGAACCGTGGTCAAGGAGGGCGACGTGGTAGGGGTGATGCCGCCCCTGGGAGGGGGCTAGTCCCCCCGCCGGCATTCTGAACAGAGGCCGAACCCCTGCACCTGGATCCTCTTCAGCTCGAAGCCATGCTCCCGGGCGACCCTCTCGACCTCCGAGGCGATCCGCCCGAGCTTGAACTCGATCACCTTGCCGCAGGCCTCGCAGATGAGGTGGCCGTGATCCTCCCGGGCGAGGATGTTCTCGTAGTGGGCATGGGCCTTACCCAGGCGCACCTTCCTTATCAGGCCCGCTTCCTCCAGGAGGTCCAGGGTCCGGTAGACGGTGGCGATGGAGACGCGTTCGTTCCGCAGGCTTTCCCAGATATCGGTGGCGTCGAAGTGGTCCTTTTGGGAAAGGACCGCCTGCAGGATCTTCCTGCGGGTCTCGGTCACGTTCCTTCCGTGCCGGCGCAGGTAATCCTCGAAGCGCTCCAGGACGTCCTCTTTCATCCTGACGAAAAATTATTCTAATTTCCTAGTTTCGTCAACCGATCCTGCCTCCATCACCCCGGGCTCGAGGACCCGGTACCGCAGCGACTCCACCAGCCGCCCCAGCCTGAGGAGGACGTCCCCGCGGGACTCGGGAACCCCGGCGAGCCCCACGCCCTCCACCGCCAGCGAAGCCGCTGCGGCGGCAAAGTAAGCGGCTTCCACCGGATCACCGGTCTCGTGGTACCGCACCGCGAACGCGGCGCCGAAAACGTCTCCGGCCCCGGTCTCATCCACCTCGTCGGCCGGTATCGCGGGGATCCTCCCCCAGAAGATCCCGTGCACGTAGAGGTCCGCGCCCTCGGCACCCCGGGTGAGGATGAAGACCGGGAAGAGCTCCCGATAGGCCTCCACCTCCTCGGGGGAGAGCTCCTCGTGGCTCGCGACGACGAAATGGGCGCGTCCCGCCACGCGCTCAAGCTCCCCCCAGCTGGCCTTGCAGACCAGGCCCCTCGGAGAGGGCTTCCTGAGCCACCCCTGGGGCGCGATCCCCACGGTGCGCGCCCGGATCGCCTCCAGGGCCTCCGCGGCGCTGAACTCGTTGAGGATGGGACAGAGATAGAGGATCTCCGGCCTGCGCCACTCCTCCGGGAGAAGGGATAGATCCAGGGGCTCGGCCACCGACTCCACGAATTGGATCCTTCTCTTCCCCCGGCGGCGGTTGACGAACACGGTGTTTTCGGGGCTTTGGCGCCGGAAGATCTCCACGCCGCCCAGGGCTCCCTCGAAGGGGAAATCATCGGCGGCGCTGGTGAGGACCGCCGCCCTGTAGCCGAGGTTCCGCGCTAGAACCGATGAATAGGCGGCGGAGCCGCCCACCACGTACCCCTCGTCGCGGAGATCGAGGCACACGTGCCCAACGGCGAGGAAACGACCACGCTGGATCATCGCGTCACCTCCTTTCGGCGTTGCGTGAGCCCAAAAGGACCGTGAGAGCTACCCGTAGATGGGTGATCAAAGCGAGCACCAGAAAAAGCTCCCGCACTAGGCCCGCGAGGACCAGGGCCATGCTCAAGAGGATCCGCTCGTCCCTTTTGCCGGGGAGGTAACTCAACGCCGGAACCCGCTCGTACATATCGGCCCCGAAGGCGCCCCGATACCTCTCGGTGGAGTAGCTCACGAGGACCGAGCCGAGGAGCGCGAGGGCCACCACTGGCCACAGGGACGCTGGGACCCCGAAGGCCAGGGCCAGGCTCAAAAGGTAAGAGATGTCCACGTAGCGGTCCAGGATCGAGTCGATCCAGCCCCCTTTGGGGCTCGTCCTGAGGCTCGCCCGGGCGATCTCGCCGTCCACCCCATCGAGGATCGAACTCATCTGGTAAAGGACCGCGGCCGCCGCGGGACTGGCGAAGTTGAGCCCGGCCGCGAGGATCCCCACCCCAAAGGTGGCCCAAGTGGCCTGCCACGGGGACACCCGGTCCACGAGCAA
Source organism: Candidatus Bipolaricaulota bacterium (assembly GCA_027027485.1). GTDB lineage: Bacteria > Bipolaricaulota > Bipolaricaulia > Bipolaricaulales > Bipolaricaulaceae > JALVLL01. The sequence continues at coordinate 3,155 of JALVLL010000009.1, forward strand.
GGCGGAGATCCGGGTGGAGATCCGGCGGTTGAGGAGCCTGGAGACGAGGCCGTCCCCCGTGCCTTTTACCGCGAGCTTCACCAGGATATCCCTTGCCCGGCGGAGATCCCGAGGGGTGTCGACATCCATCCAGAACTCCCCCGAGACCTCGTGGACCGGGGCTTTCGCGCGCTTTACAACGGCGGAGAGCTCGATTACATCGCCCTCGCGAGCGAGCTCCTCCGCCGCCTCGAAAACATCCTCTTCCAGGACGAAAAAGCCGGTGTCGTACCCGTCGGGGTCGCTCAAACCCTTCCCGATGTCGGCCACCCGCCCCTCGCGGACCACCACCTTCGTGGCCTCGTTGAGGTCCACGTATTTCGGGGAGCGGTCCACTACCAAGCCCTCCCCCTTGATGGCCCTTTCCATAAAAACCTCGCTGTAGATGTGGTCCCCCATCACGAGCACGAAACGCCCCTCAACCGCCTCGCGGGCTAGGTAGAGGGAGTAGCCGTTCCCCCTTTCGGGGTGTGGGTTCAGGACGATCTCGGCCTCAAAGCCATGCCGCGAGAGGAATTCCCTGAACTCCTCCCGGAAGCGGGGCTGTGTCACCAAGACGAGGCGTTCCACCCCGAGGGCACGTAGTTGGGAAAAGGTCCGGTAGAGTATCTCCCGGCCGGCGACGCGAAGGAGGGGCTTGGGGGTGTTTCCCCCCATGCGTCTCCCCTCGCCGGCCGCGAGGATCACTGCTTGCCTAGGGACAGCGGACATCGCGGTCCACCCTCGCGGAAAAGGAAGGACGAGATCAAACGACGGACATCAGAAGGGCCCTTATTCTCTCATTACAGGATGCGGGGTCGTCTGTCAAGAGGGGATGGGCCTTTGCAAACGTTTTTAAGAGCTTTCCAGATATTCCCAGAGGATCCTCAGCGCCGCCGTGGCGAACGAGAACTTGTTGCCGCGCCTCTCACCCACGAAGCGGTGCTCGCGGACCTCCGTTCCCCCGGGATGGGACAGGGCGATATAGACGAGGCCCACGGGCTTGGCGGGGGTGGCGCCGGTGGGCCCGGCGATCCCGGTGGTGGAGAGGGCGAGGTCCGCTCCTAAAAGCTTCCGGACCCCCTCGGCCATGGCCCGGGCGCATTCCGGGGAGACGGCTCCCACCGTATCGAGGATCTCCCGCGGCACCCCTAGGACCCGCTCCTTCACCGCGTTGCTGTAGGCCACCACCCCGCCTAAGAAGTAATCGGAGGAGCCGGGGACGTCGGTGATGAGCGATGCCAGGAGTCCCCCGGTGCAGGACTCCGCCACCGCTAAGGTGAGCCCCTTCTCCCGCAGGAGCTTCCCCACCTCGACCTCGATCATGTCCCCTCCTTTTCCAAACATCTCAGGACCTTCCGGGCGAGCTCCGCCAGCTCCCCCCGGATGACCAGGTCGGCGAGGTCATCGTATGGGGTGGGATCGCGGTTGGCGATGATCACCGTCGCCCCGTTCCTGGCCGCCAAAGGCACCAATTCCGCCGCCGGCCACACCTGGAGCGAGCTCCCCAAGACGAAAAGGAGGTCGCACCTCCTCACCTCTTCCCATGCCCTGTCGAAGGCGGGGGTGAGCTGTTCCCCGAAGAGGACCACATCGGGCTTCACCAGGGCACCGCAGCCGCAGCGGGCGACCCCTTCCTCCCGCACCCGCTCCGCCATCCACTCGAGCTCGTACTTCCTCCCACAGCCCCTGCACGTCCCGGTCCAGGCGTTCCCGTGGATCTCGAGGACCGTCTTCGATCCCGCCTTCCGGTGGAGGCCGTCGATGTTCTGGGTGATGACGCCCTTGAGATATCCGAGCTCCTCCAGGCGGGCGAGCATCCGGTGGACCTCGTTGGGTTCGGCTTTCCTCATGAGCTCGAAACGGTGCATCCAGAAGGAGAAGAACTCCTCGGGCCTTTTCTCGAAGGCCTCGATGGTGGAGACCCGTTCCGGGTCGTATTTCCTCCAGAGGCCGTCCGGTCCCCGGAAGTCGGGGATCCCGGAGGGGGTGCTCACCCCCGCGCCGGTAAATGCCCATCCCCTGCGGGACTTATGCAGATACCCCAGGAGTCGCCCGATCTCTGCCGATGCGAGCACGTTATGGAGTATAACCGTTATGTGGAAGGCCCCCTTCGGTTGCACCTTCGCTCCGCGAAAACTATCATCTTTACGGGATGGCAGGCCACTCCAAATGGGCGAACATCAGATATCGGAAGGAGCGCCAGGACAAGAAGCGCTCCGCCCTCTTCTCGCGGCTTTCCCGGGAGATCATCGTCGCCGCTCGGGACGACCCCAACCCCGACTCCAACCCCCGGCTCGCCGCGGCCATCGAGCGCGCCAAGGCGGCCAATATGCCGAAGGAGAACATCGAGCGGGCCATAAAGCGGGCCACAGGGGAGCTCGGGGGAGAACGTTTCGAGGAGGTCATCTACGAGGGCTATGGGCCCGGGGGCGTGGCCATCTGGCTCCGGGCGGTCACCGACAACCGCAACCGCACCGCCGCCGCCGTGCGCCATATCTTCGAGTCCCACGGTGGATCCCTGGGGACCGAGGGCTGTGTGGCGTGGCAGTTCGAGCGCAAGGGCAAGATACGCGTGGACGAGATCCCCGAAGGTATGGACAAAGAGGAGTTGATCATGGCCGGGATCGAGCTCGGGGCCGAGGACTTCGAGGAGGACGAGGGCGCCATCATCTTCTACACGCAACCCTCAGATCTCGCCGCCGTTCGCGATGGGCTCGTGGCCAAAGGTGTAAAGATCTCCCAGGCCGAGCTCGTGATGGTCCCCAAGACAACCGTTCGGGTGGAGGGCAAGGAAGCCGAACAGCTCCTTAGGCTCCTCGATGCCCTGGACGAACAGGAGGATGTCCAGGAGGTAGTGGCCAACTTCGACGTCCCCGACGAGGTCTTGGCCAAGGTGGCCGGTTGAGGTCCTTTCCCGTTTGTCTTCCTCGGTGCGATTCTGTCTCCGTGTTTTGTTCGAGCTAAAATGTGTTCGTGATGTCCGGATTGTGGCGGGGCGAATCCCCTTTGGCCGAGAGGTTGCGCCCCTGCACCCTGGATGAGGTGGTGGGCCAAAGGCACCTCTTGGGTCCCAACGGTCCCTTGCGGGCGCTCATCGAGAAGGGGAGCTTCAACGCCCTCATCTTCTGGGGTCCCCCGGGGACGGGAAAGACCACGGTGGGGAGGCTCATCGCCCGGCGGGTGGGGGCGAAGTTCGTGTGGCTTTCGGCATCCCTGGTGG
>JALVLL010000010.1 GCA_027027485.1 Candidatus Bipolaricaulota bacterium
GGTCCGGGCGGGGATGCCGGAGCTCCCCTGGGAGAAGGAGGAGAGGTTCGCGCGGGAGTACGGCCTCTCCGGCAAAGAGGCGGAGGTGCTCCTCGAGGAGCCCGCCCGGGCCGATTTCTTCGAGGAGGTGGCCCGGGCCTGCGGCTCGCCCCAGGAGGCCGCCGGTTGGGTCCTCTCCGAGGTCCTGCGGTACTGGAGGGGGGACGAGCCCCCGATAGGGCCTGGGCCCCTGGCGAAACTCATCGTCGCCGTCCGCGAGGGGAGGATCTCGCGCACCAACGCCAAGGAGGCCCTGGAGGAGGCCATAGCCACGGGACGCGATCCCATGGATATCGCGGCGGAGAAAGGCCTATCGCTCCTCTCGGACGATGCCGAGCTCCGGCGCCTCGCCGAGGAGGTGGTGGCCGAGAACCCCAAGGCGGTGGAGGACTACCGCTCCGGGAAGAAGGGGGCCATAGGCTTTCTGGTGGGCCAAGCCATGCGCAAGACCAGGGGCCGGGCCGACGCGAAGAAGCTCTCGCGGATCCTCGCCGAGATCCTGGGGGGATAACGGGAGGCGAAAGGGATGGGCAAGGTTTACGCGGCGATACTCGCCGGAGGCAAAGGGGAGAGGCTATGGCCGGCGACGCTCCTTCGCCCCAAACCGTTCCTCCCCTTCGGGGGAAACGGAAGGAGCTTGATCCGTGCCACCTACGAACGGGTCCTCCCCCTGGTGGGGGAGGACGGGGTATATGTGGTGGCCGCCCGGGAGCTCGCGGAGCTCATCGGAGCTGAGCTCGGGCTTCTCTGGGAGAGATTGATCGTAGAGCCCTTCGGGAAGAACACCGCCCCGGCGGTGGGCCTCGCGGCCCTTTACTTGAGCGCCCACGATCCCGAGGGGACGATGATCATGCTCCCCGCTGACCACCGCATCGGGGACGAGGAGGCCTTCCGAAGGGCCTTGCGGGCGGCGGTGCGGGCAGCGGGTGAGGGGTATCTCGTCACCCTGGGGATCCGGCCCACGTACCCCGCCACGGGCTACGGTTACATCGAAGCGGCCGAACCCCTCTTCGAAGCCGAGGGTTACACGGTCCACCGGGCCAAGAGGTTCGTGGAGAAGCCCGACCGCAAGACGGCCGAGGAGTACCTCGCCCGGGGCAATTTCTTCTGGAACTCCGGGATCTTCATCTGGAGGCTCTCCCGGATCCTGGAGGAGATCGCAAAGCACCTCCCTGGCCTCGCGGGGGCACTCGAGGAGCTAAAGGGACACCTCGGGAAACCTTCATGGGAGGAAGCGCTGCGGAAGGCGTATTCCCGGGCCGAGGAGACCTCCATCGATTACGGGGTAATGGAGAAGGCCGAGAGGATCGCCACCATCCCCGTTTCCTTCGGCTGGAGCGATCTCGGCGATTGGCACGCCATCTGGGAGGTCTGTCCCAAGGACGACGCCGGAAACGCCGGGGTGAACGCCGAGGGTTTCATGAAGGACTCCCAGGGTAACCTCGTCTATTCCCTCACCGAAAAGCGCGTGGGGCTCCTGGGGGCGGAGGGGCTCGCGGTGGTCGACACCCCCGAGGCCCTGCTCGTAGCGCGCAGGGATAGGTCCCAGGAGGTGAGGGAGATCGCCCGGGCCCTGGCCGAACGCGAGCCCGATTGGGAGAAGCTCCGGGAACTCGACCGCGATGGCATGCTCGACGTAATCGAGAAATTCCCGGAGCAATGCCGCGAGGCCCTGGAACGGGGTCGGGAGGCCGAGCTTCCCCGGAAATTATCGGGCTTTCGGCGGATCCTCGTCTGTGGGATGGGGGGCTCGGGGATCACCGGCGACCTCCTCGGTCTGGCCCTCCCCGAGATGGAGGTCATCACCGCCCGGGATTACCGCGTGCCCCCCTACATCGGCGAGGAGACCCTCCTCGTGGCGGTGAGCTACTCCGGGAACACCGAGGAGACCCTCTCGGCCTTCCTCGATGGGCTCAAGCGAACAGGTAGGGCCATGGGAATCTCTTCCGGGGGGAGGCTTCAGGAGCTCTGCCGCGAGCGGGGCGTCCCTTGGATCGGGATCCCCAAGGGGTTCCAGCCTCGGGCCGCCCTGGGACACCTCCTCTTCACTCTCCTCGGGGCCCTGGAGGGGCTCGGGTTGAGGGCCGAGGGA
>JALVLL010000011.1 GCA_027027485.1 Candidatus Bipolaricaulota bacterium
ACCCCCAAAAGCAAAAACCCGGTCCAGAGGAAGGCCAGTACCGCGGCCTCCTCCAGGCGCTTGGCCGCCTCGGGATCGGGGATGAGCTCCCTGCCGAGCTTCAGGGGCACCAAGGCCCCGCCGGGGGAGACGATCTTCCTGAGCCTCCAACTCACGCCCCGCACCAAGAGGGCGAACCTCATCAGCTTTATCCCCCCGGCGGTGGATCCCGCCGCCCCGCCGATCACCATGCCCAGGGAAAGCAGGAGCTTCGCCGTATCCGACCACTCGAAGATGGGGGCCGTTTGGAACCCGGTGCAGGTGAGGGCCGAGACGAACTGAAACGCCCCCTTTCTGAAGGAGTCCATGGGGGGATGCCCGGTAAGGAGGTTTTCGAGGGAAACGAGCGCTACCCCGAGCAGGGAGAGCCCGAAAAGCCAGCGGGTCTGGAGGTCCAGCGCCAAGATCCTGGGATTCCCGCGGAGGACCCGGTAGTGGACCGCGAAGCTTATGGCCCCGGCGAGCATAATGAGGATGCTCGCGATGTCAATGGGTACCGAGCCGTAGTGGGCGATGGAATCGGGCCAGACGGTAAACCCCCCCGTGGAGATACCGGTCATCCCGTGGTTCAGGGCCTCCCAGAGGGGCATCCCCACCCCCCAGAGGGCCACCACCGAGATGAGGGTGTAGATGGCGAAGATCCACCACATGGTACGCACCGTGGAGAGGATCGATGGGTGGATGCGTTCGGTCCGGGCCTCGGCGAAGTACAAGCTCACCGCCGAGGTCCCCGGCCCCACGATCAGGGTGAGCATGAGGACGATGACCCCCATGCCCCCCACCCACTCGATGAAGGACCTCCACCATTGTAACACCCTGGGCAAGAGGTCGGGTCGCGCGGCCATGGTGAGCCCGGTCCCGGTGTACCCCGAGACCGACTCGAAGAACGACGAGGAGAAGTCCGAGAAGGGACTCGAATATCCCGGGGGGAGGTTCAGGGAGACCAGATAAAAAGGCAAGGCCCCAATGGTAGAGACCAAAGCCCACCCGATGGCCGCCACCAAAAGGCCGTGCCTGAGCTTCGCCTCCCCGGCATCCCGGAAGGGGAGATAGAGCCCGAGGCCCAACGCGAAGGATACCCCCGCCGTGATGAGCAGGGGCACCACCGCGTACCACTCCTCGAAGGCCGCCGCCACCGGCAGGGAAAGGAGGGCCATGAGCCCGGGAACCGGTGTCAGCCACCCCAGGTCCCTGAGGATGATCCGGAGGTCCTCCTTGTTCATTGGCCCTCAGCCGGTCAGTTTCTCCACGAGCTCGTCGGAGGCGTGTCCCTTGGAAAAGACGGTGACGAGGTCACCGGCTTGGATCACCGTGGCGCCCGAAGGGATGATCACATCCCCTTCCCGTTCGATGGCCGCGATCAGTATCCCCTCGGGGATGAGACCGGCCTCACCCGCCTCGCGCAGGGATTTCCCCACCAGGGGGGACCGCTCGGTGATCACCGCCCGGAAGACCTGGGCCCCACCCGAGAGGGTCACCAGGTCCTTCACCTTGGGGCGCTGCAGGGCGTTGTAGAGGTATTCGGCCACGATGACGTCCGGGTTCTCCATCACATTGGCCCCGAGCTTTCGGAAGAGCTCGGTGTGCTCCCGCTTGTTCACCACCGACACGATGGAGGGGATCCCCAGCTTCTGGGCCAGGGCCACGATCATGAGGTTGGTGGCATCGTCGCCGGTGGTGGCCACGATGGCATCGGCCCGATCGGCCCCGGCATCCTCGAGCACGTCCTGGGAGGCCGCGTCGGCGTTTATCACCAGGATGTCGTAGCGCCGGCTCAGGAGATCGGCCTTTTTAGGGTCCCTCTCGATCACCACCACGTTGTGGCGGTCACGGACAGCGATCTCCACGAGCGCTGAACCGATTCCCCCGGCCCCGACGACGATGATGTACATGGTGCGAGAATACTATCGTCCTGGCCCGGCTTTTGCCATCCCGTCCCGGAGGCTACCATAGGACGCCGTGGGGATGCGGAGTGGCTTCTGGGGGTATGTGCTCGTCCTCCTGGGCGCGGCGGCCCTGGCCTCGGCCCCGGTGGCCCTTGTATACGGGGAGAGGCTGGAGCTTTGGTGCTTCTTGGGGC
>JALVLL010000012.1 GCA_027027485.1 Candidatus Bipolaricaulota bacterium
GGCTCAAGGTGAAGCCCCTGATCCGCTACTTCACCGCCGACTTCCGCACCGAGAGGCCCCTGGAGAAGCTCCGAAGGGAGCAGGAAGAGGTGGCAAAACGCATCGTCATAAGGCCCCTGCCCCGGGATATCGAGCTCGTGGCCGGGCTCGATATGGCCTATCCCGGAAAGGAGGCGGTAGGGGTCTGTGTGGTATGCGATAGGTCAGGGGAGCCCGTGGATTACGTGGAGGCGCGCGAGGAGGTACGCTTCCCCTACATCCCCACCTACCTCTCCTACCGCGAGCTCCCCGTTTACCTCAAGGCACTGGAAGCGATGCGGGAAAAGAAGAGGTTGGATCCCGATGTGATCCTGGTGGACGGGAACGGGATCCTCCATCCCCGGAAGGTGGGGATCGCCTCGCACCTGGGGGTCCTGGTGGGCAAACCCACCGTGGGGGTGGCCAAGAAGCTCCTCTGCGGAGACGTAAACACCGAGGGTATGGTCATCGGCGAGTGGCGCCCGGTGGTCCTGGATGGGGAGACCGTGGGGGCGGCGATGCGCACCTCTCGCAACCGCACCATCTTCATCTCCCCGGGACACCTCGCGGACGTGATGAGCTCGGTGGACCTCGTCGCCTCGCTCCTCAAGGACCATCCGCTCCCGGAGCCCCTCCGCTGGGCCCACGAGCTCGCCTCGGGGGCCTGAGAGAAAATTAGGACTTCATTGTCTTGAAAAGATTGGAGGGCCACGATAGCATAGAAACGCTATGCCTGTTTTGGAAGTGAAGGATCTCAAGGTGTCCGTGGGCGATAGGGAGATCCTTAAAGGGGTCTCCTTCTCCCTGGAGCGGGGGAGGATCCACGCCCTCATGGGACCGAACGGCTCGGGGAAGTCCACCCTGGCCTTCGCCCTCGCCGGCCACCCCGATTACCGGATAACCGGGGGGAGGATAATCCTGAACGGGGAGGATATAACCGCGCTTCCCCCTCACGAGCGGGCGCGTAAGGGGCTTTTCCTGGGCTTCCAGTACCCGCCCGAGGTGGAGGGCGTGAGGCTCCGGGAGTTCCTGAGGTTGGCCGCGATGGAATGCCGGGAGCCCTTCTGTGAGTTCCAGAAACTCTATCAGGATGCCCTGGACAGGCTCAGGATGAAGTACCTCGGCGACAGGGAGCTAAACGTGGGCTTTTCCGGCGGCGAGAAGAAGCGGGCCGAACTCCTCCAGATGCTGGTCCTGCGGCCCAAGGTGGCCCTTCTCGATGAGCCCGACTCGGGGGTGGACGTGGACGGCCTCAGGGTGATCGCCGCGCGGATCGAGGAGGCGGCCCGGCAAGGGACCGCGGTCCTCCTCATCACCCACTACCCCAGGCTCCTGGAGTTCCTCCCCTTGAAGAAGGTCTTCGTGCTCCGGGATGGCCGTATCATCAAGGAGGACGGGCCGGAGCTCGCCTGGGAGATCGAGCGCGCCGGCTACGAGGCGGTGAGGTGAAGATGGCGGGCAGAACCACCCATAAAGCGGGGCTTACCCCGGAGTTCATCGAGGAGCTCTCCCGGGAAAAGGACGAGCCCCGCTGGATGCTTGAACACAGGCTCAAGTCCCTGGAGGCATTCCGGGCTATGCCCATGCCCCGCTTCGGCCCGGACCTGGCGGAGATCGATTTCGACGATATCTCCTACTACCGGCGCACCGTGGAGCCGGTGGAGAGCTGGGATGAGCTTCCCGAGGAGATAAGGCGCACCTTCGAGGAGCTTGGGCTCCCCGAGGCCGAGAGGAAGGCCCTGGCGGGCCTGGGGACCCAGGTAGACTCGGAAGTGGTCTACCGCTCCATCCTAAAGGAGATCCGGGCCCAGGGGGTCATCTTCGAGCCCATGGAGGAGGCCGTAAGGAAATATCCCGAGCTCGTACGGGAGCACTTCATGAAGGTCATCCCCCCCGAGGACAACAAGTTCGCGGCCCTGCACGGGGCGGTGTGGTCCGGGGGAACCTTCGTGTGGGTGCCGGAGGGGGTGGAGGTGGCGATCCCCCTCCAGGCGTACTTCTGGATGCAGACACAGGGGGTAGGGCAGTTCGAGCACACCCTCATCGTGGCCGAGCGGGGGAGCTCTGTGCACTACATCGAGGGCTGCTCGGCCCCTCGCT
>JALVLL010000013.1:0-3901 GCA_027027485.1 Candidatus Bipolaricaulota bacterium
TGTGTTAGCTCCCTTAGCCCCTCCAGGATGGGGTTGTAGCGCATCATGAGGTCCACGGTGGCCCGGGCGCCGGTGCGCTCCGCCGCGGCGGCGATCCTTTCGGCATCCTCCGTGGTGGTGGCGAGGGGCTTTTCGACGAGCACGTGTATCCCCCGCTCCAGCGCGGCACAAGCGATCTCGGCATGGGTGGCCGGCGGGGTGGCGATGGCGACGATATCGGGCTTTTCCGCCTCGAGGAGCTTCCGCCAATCGCTGTAGTAGCGGACATCCACCGGGATCCGCGGGCTTTTCCTCCTTCCTGATACGGCCACGAGCTCGAGCCCCGGGATATCCCTCCAGGCATGGTGGAGGAACTGTCCAAACCCCCCGTAGCCGATGATGGCGAGCTTATATTCGGACATATCCGGGCGCATTTTACCATGGGACCGGAAAAATGGAGCGTATTTCACCGGATTCCACGACGCGATTCCTTCGAGCTTTGGAAGGCCATCCCCAAGATTTCCGCGGAAATGTCGAAGACAATCGGAAAGATCGCGCCACGACTCGGGGTACTGGCCACGATATTCATCCTGGTGCTGGTCAGGCTGGGCTATCTCGGTGGAGAAGGGTCCCTCCACATAGCGTCGGATAAAGCTCTCCCCATCGAGATCGAAGCCCAAGGGACCGAAACCCCTCTGGCTTCCCCAGAAGACGAGGCCCCCTCAGCCGACCCCGAAGACACAGGGCATAGGGCTCCTCTGACTTCCACGCTGCCACCGGGGCCAAAGGACTTCCACGGCAAAAAGGGCCCACATCTTTCCTTCTATGTCCTCTCCAAGCCGGGATTTGCCGAGTCCATAGCCGAGGAACTGGTGGAACACGGGCTCAACGCCGTGGTGATTTGCGTCAAGGACATGCATGGCACCGTGGGATATAACTCCGGGGTTCCCCTAGCCGGGGAAATCGGCGCCGCGGTGCCCTACATAAAACTCCCCGATCTCATCGATTTCTTCCGCTCAAAGGGACTCTACGTTATCGCCCGCCAGGTCACATTTTACGACCCGGTCCTCTCGAGGTACCTGGGATACCCCGATGGAAGGTGGGTCTATCCCTCGGACGAACGCGCGGTGGAGTACAACCTGGCCATAGCCCGCGAGCTCGAGGCCCTGGGTTTCGACGAGATCCAGTTCGACTACATCCGCTTCCCCGACGACGGGGAGATCGGGGGGTTCTATCCCGAGCGCTATGTTGCGGTGAACGCCTTCCTCGCGAGGGCGCGGGAGGAGCTCTCCGTGCCCATATCCATTGACCTCTTCGGGCGGGTCCTCTGGCCCTGGAACAAGGAGAAGAAGGATCCCATCGGGCAGTGCCTCGAGGAGATGGCCCCCTATGTGGACGTGATCTCGCCCATGCTCTACCCCTCCCACTACGTGGAGCCCAAGCTCAAGGCCAACCCATACCTGACGGTGAAGCTCGCCCTCGCCCACGGGACGTCCAGGGTGGACAAACCCTTCAGGCCGTTCCTCCAGGCCTTCGATATGGACATACCCCCGGGGATGACGCTTCCGGAGTACATCCTGGCACAGGTGCGGGCCGCGGAGGAGATGGGGGCCGATGGCTACCTCTTCTGGAATCCCCGCTCCGACTATTCCGTCCTCTGGGAAGCCTTGGACAGGAAATAGCATATCCCGGACTCCTTGTTAGGATGAACAAGATCGTTCGGGTAGAATTCCCCGCAGAAGCCAGAAAGCTGGGGGGTGATATGGACACCACTGGCCATCATCACATAGTGGAGGCCTCGGGGTGCGATCCGGAGGTCCTGGGGGACCCGAACCTGATCAGAGAGATCTTCCTGGAGGCGGCGAAGGTCGGGAACATGGACGTGAAGTCGAGCTATTTCTTCCGGTTTTCCCCCACGGGGGTGAGTGGGGTGGTCATCGTGGCCGAGAGCCACATCTCCGTCCACACATGGCCGGAGGAGGGGTATGCCGCGCTGGACGTCTACACCTGCGGTGCGAAGGCGGACCCGGAGAAGGCCGTGGACTACATCCTCGAGCGCTTCAAAGCCAAATACGCCCACGTCTCCGAAGTGCGCCGGGGGATCAAAGAGGAGGAAAACACCTTCACCCACACCATCCTCACTTGGGAGGAGAGCCTCAGGATAAACGGCGAGTGATCAAGCCTTGCCTAGACCGAGCTGCGTGGGGAGCGGGGTTTTAGATCTTGCGGGGACTTGGATGGTAATACCGTATTTCCGGTTACCTTACTACGGTCGGTTTACAGGAAGCAAAGATCGAAAGCAAAGGCCTGACCCTATGACTCTCCCCCTTACAGAACGGTAACAATCTCTTCTGCAACCTGGGTCGCACGGTTACCCATGGGTACGGTATAGATGCGATCTACCTTAGTAGTACAGAAAGCCGTTATAGCTTTCAGGGAACCTTTTGGAGCCGGCGCACCGAGATCATGTCCTCAGGGGCTATCTTGCGCACATCCCCCTCTTTGAGGGTCACCACGGCCTGTGTTCTCCCCGAGGCGGTCACGAACTCCACCTCGAGCCCGTCCGGCTCATAGAGCTCCACCACCACCCCGAGGTCCCCGGCCTTAAGGCCGTATTCCGGCAGATCCCGCGCCAGAACGACCGTCTCCAAAAGCTTGAACTTCATCGCCTCTCCTTCAGGCAGGGTATGCCGTCACGAACCGCGGGAAGTCCTCTCCCTTCCTGACGATCCAGATCGACACTACCCTGGCCTTTTTCCCGTTGGGCCCAACTAACGGGCCCTCGATCTTATATTTCCTCCCATAAGGGGTCTCCTCAACCTCCTCCACGTCTAAGGAGAGGTGTTGTTCCCTTAGGTCCCTTTCCAACTCCTCCCATCTCTCCCGCCGGTACCCCAAGGAATAAAAGAAGGTCGCTTTGAAGCGTCCCACCGGGTGGGTGGAAGAAAGGACGTAATCTCTTAGCTTCCGTTCGCCGATCAGCGCCCGTTCGGGGTTAGGGAGCTTCATGGAGACAAGGTTAATCCCACTTCGGGACTTCACAAAGCTTCCCCGGTCCAATAAGCTACTCGGGCCATAAGGCTCATAGGTTACGTGAGGGTCTCTTCGGTTTCGCAGACCCAAGGGTACGGCCTCGAGGTACAGAGGAGGGCCATCGAGCAGTACTGCGAGGTCCACGGCCACGAGCTTCTTTCCATCGAGGGGGAGGTCAAATCGGCGATAAAGTCCCGGCCGGTCTTCGAGCGGGTGAAGAGGAAGATCCTGGAGGGGAAGGCCGACGGCCTCATAGCCTACAGGCTCGATCGGGTGGGGAGGTCGGTGAAGGACCTGGCGGTCATCGCCGACGAGTTCCAGCGGGCCGGCAAGGCCCTGATCTTCGTGCAGAACGCCATCGATACCTCAACTCCCGAAGGGAAGCTCCTTTTCAACTTACTTGCCGCCATCGCCGAGTACGAGAGGACGTTGCTTTTGGAGCGGACCAAGGCGGGGAGGGAGCTCGCGGAAAAGCAAGGCAAGATCTGCCACCGGCCCCGCAAGGAGATCGACCCGAGGATCCTCAAGGACTTAAAACAGAAAGGGGTCTCCCACCGCCGGATGGCCCAGATCCTTGGGATCTCCCGCACCACCCTCCTCAAGCGCCTTGATGAGCTCGGTCTGCGTTAGCTCCTCGGCACAGTGTAAGTGCTGGATCGGTGACATGCCAGAGCAGGTATCGCGTCGCGTTATGGATTCAGAAGAGATCCTTGCAGTTGGCGGGAATGATCTCTTTTTAACGGGTCTAGGGAAGTCAATAATGAAGGGAACCAAGATTCCCGCGACCGGGGACAAAAGGAGCGCTTGCCCATATGTTTTGCTCTTCCGCGGATGTAAACTTCATCTTAATAGGGAGGGCATCATGGGTTGGAAATTATTTCTTCATATC
>JALVLL010000013.1:3911-6345 GCA_027027485.1 Candidatus Bipolaricaulota bacterium
TCTTTAGCGACTCTATTTGTACTCCTTTCTTTTTCCTCCTATGGGGACGAGATAACAGCAAAGCTTGCCAAATTAGAAGAGTGGAGGATCTGGTGGGGGCAAAAAGTTGTGATCGAGAACGTTCGCATCCGAACGCCGACAGACTTCATCGTCGAAAGAGGAGGAACCCTTGTGATCAAGAATTCAGAGATAGTCATGTTGGGGAAGCATCACCATGATAACTATATCCGTGTGAACGGCCATCTGGTCATTGAAAACTCTATACTGATAGCGGATCCAGCCGCTGCATATGTGGACATTTCTGCAGACCAGCCGTCGGCGAGAATCGAGATCCTGAATTCTAATTTGCCCGATGCCCATGTATCCCTGAAGGATGGAGGAGTAATTGAGCTACGTGATACGACATTGAGTGGGCTGGAGCTCTATCAAACGCAACGGGCCATGAGGGAAGGGGGTCGGCTTATCGCCGAGAATTGTTTGGTAAAGAACGAGTTCGATCTGCGTTTCGGTGACGTCACTGGTACCATAACGATAAAGGGCCTTCGCCGGGGCATTTCAGACTACTCCTATAAAGCGGGCCGATTATCCGTGGAAATAAAGGACTGCGTCCTGCCGATCCCCGTGATTGATAATAGAGGATCTGGGGGCCGTGGGCGCTTACGCCTACATATCGTGGAATGCGAGGTAAGTGAGCTGGTGAGTTGGGAAGGAGGAGACATCATTGTTGAGGATAGCACGTTATGTGCATTAAACATCCGCCATTACCGCCGAGGGCACTATGAATACCGGGGACTGCATCCAGGATACTTCGAAGACGAGGTTTTCTTGAAGCAACCTACCCGCACAATCCGCTTAATCAATACGACCATCTTGGATTGCTGGGAACCTGGAAGTCGGGAGCGTTGCCCCGAAGGTGCAAGTACAGGCATATGTTTGCTAGATGTGGATGGCGCGGTAGTCGAAGATTCTGAGCTATGTGAGCTGAAGGTACGAGGGGATCTCACGGCGAGAAACGTGAAGATCGGATCCTTCCAACTTTATGAAAATGTCGGCACCGTGCGGTTTGATAACTGTGTGATTGAGTCCTTCGAGGTAGTCATATCCACCAAGACCCACATATATGGGAACGTGCGGTTCCTTAAGAAAGAAATCTTCGATTGGGGTGGATGGACTAATTTCTCCTTGACACGGCATTATCCGATTCTGGTAGTAGACCAAGAGGGAAACCCTGTGCCGAACGCGAGGGTCGAGATCGTCAATCCCCGTGGAGAAGTGGTAGACATCTTGGTGACGGACAAGCAAGGCATTACTGAAGCCGTCCTACACTTCACCGAAAAAAACATTGAATTCGTTTGGCAAGTGAGGGTGCCCTCGCTGGGGATATCTCTTCCGTTAACCCTTCTCTCAGACACCCCGATTCGCACCGATCAACCACCCAAGGCTTCAGGTTCGGTGGTATTACGAGAGGATCGAGCTGTCCGTTCAACCCCCTTCCTAACTTGGACCCCAGATATGCTTATATCTGCTGGTTCCGGCGAGGCCCCTAAAGAAGCTCAATGTGACATCTTGTCCCTTTATGCCCATGAGCGTCAAGGCGTTTTGTACGTCAAAGTGAGAGTCCGCGGAGAAGAGATTGACACTGAGGGTAGGCACTTCCGTTACATGATATACCTCACATCTCCTGATTGGGGGCATATTGGCTACAAGTTGGTGTTGGACAAAAGAATGATGTGGAAATGTGTGGATTGGGAGGCAATTGAGGCCTACCCTACAGAGTGGCGGATCTACGACGGCGCTATAGAAGTAGCCATCCCATTAGAGCTTTTGCCCTCGTTCGCGAAACTACGAATAGGTGTGGAAACAAGGCTTTTTCCGGACACCACGTTGGACTATGTAGAAGGTACCTTTGAACGCTAAGGATTTTACGCCGGTGTATCTATGACTGGAGTAGGGTATGGACTCCTCTCCCTTCCCTGGCAAAACTTTTAAGCTACCTAGGTACATTTTCTACAGGGAAGAGCCCTTTGTTTTCCATCCTCAAGGAGAGCAAGAGGCCTGCTGGGCCGTAGCGGTTCTTGAGGACCTTGAGGAACCTCTCTCCCCCTTTCCCGTATTCCAGGAGCAGATTCACGTCCACCAGGTGCTCCAGGGCCCTGGGCCCCTGTACCCGGGAGCGCTTGTTCACCTGGGAGGAGAGGAAGGCGATGATCCTCTCCCCCTTCGCGAACTCCCGGATCCCGAACGCCGCGGCCCTGATCCCCTGGGGGCTGCCCGCGGAGTGCTCTATCCCCGGGAGGACCGCCTGCACCGAGTCCACGAAGAGCGCCCGGGCACCGATCCTTCGGGCCGCCCCCAGGATCCCCACAAGGGACCGTTCCGAAAGGAAGTAGAGCCTTCCCTCCAAAGCCCCGATCCTTTCCGCCCTCTCCCTCAC
>JALVLL010000014.1 GCA_027027485.1 Candidatus Bipolaricaulota bacterium
GAACTCCCGGAGCCCGGGATCGAGCTCGACGTAACGCTTACCTCCCCCGAGGAGGAGCTCGAGCGCGCAAGGCAAGAGCTGCTGAGCCTGCCCGAGGACTGAGAAAGGGAACCTATGGAAAGGGGGGCGCTCCGGCGCCCCCTTTTACGTTAACCTAGCCCTCGGGATGTTGCTCAAAAGGTTCCGCCGCGGAAGGCTCCGGAAGCTCGGGATACCGCCGGAGTGGAGGCGGTACCTCGAGCGGAATTTCGTCCATTACGGGCTTCTTCCGCCGCGGGACCTCGAGGAGCTAACGGGTCATATCAGGGTGTTCCTGGCGGAGAAGGTCTTTTTCGGGAGGGGAGGGATCGAGGTCACCGATGAGATCCGGGTGACCGTGGCGGCCTACGCCTCGCTCCTTCTCCTCCGTCGCGAGACCGACTACTTCCCCCGCATGCGCACCGTGGTGGTATACCCCACCGAGTACCTGGCCCCCTACAGGGAGGTGGACCGGTTCGGCATCGAGGTGGAGGGGTATCAAGTGAGGTCCGGCGAGGCCTGGGAGAAGGGCCCGGTGGTGCTCTCTTGGGAGGCCGTGCTGCGGGACTCGTGGGGCGCCCGCCGCTGCCGGCACGTGGTGATCCACGAGTTCGCCCACCAGCTCGACTACGAAAACGGCTACTCCGATGGGGTCCCGGCTTTGGGAAAGGGGATATCCGTGGAGGAGTGGCGTCGGGTAATGGAAACGGAGCTCCGGGCCCTCCGGAGGGTGGAGGCCATGGGGAGGGCGACGGTACTCGACCGCTATGGCGCCCAAGGGCCCGGGGAGTTCTTCGCCGTGGCCACCGAGGCCTTCTTCATGTGCCCGGCGAAGCTCTCGCAGAGGCGCCCGGAGCTCTACCGGCTCCTTTCCCGCTACTTCAACCAGGACCCCGCCTCCGATTGGCACCTGGAAGGGGACGATTCCCCTTAAGCCCTGGATTTCCGAAGTACCTCCCGGGCTTTCTCTGCCACGTTCTCCGGGGTGAAGCCGAACTTGGCGAGGACCTCGCTTCCGGGTGCGCTCTCCCCGAAGCGCTCCACCGAGATCACGGCCCCGTCCGGACAGACATATCGCTCCCAGCCCAGGCTCAC
The DNA here is from genome assembly GCA_027027485.1 of Candidatus Bipolaricaulota bacterium. Classification (GTDB taxonomy): domain Bacteria; phylum Bipolaricaulota; class Bipolaricaulia; order Bipolaricaulales; family Bipolaricaulaceae; genus JALVLL01. The sequence continues at coordinate 1,114 of JALVLL010000014.1, forward strand.
CCCGGCCTCCACCGCCACGCGGGCCTCGACTTCCGGCGGGAGGACCTCCCGCCTGTAATCCTCGGATTGAGCCTCGAAGAGCTCCCAGGAGGGCATGGCCACGACCCGCGGGTTTATCCCTTCCCCGGCGAGGATACGGGCGGCCTCCAATGCCACATGCACCTCTGATCCGGTGGCGATGATGATCACATCGGGCCTCCCTTCCCTCGCCTGCCAGAGGACGTACGCCCCGCGGTGGAGGGCCTCGGCGGGCGCGTATTCCGTGCGGTCGAGGACGGGGAGGTTCTGGCGGGTGAGGATCAGGGCCGTGGGGCCGTCTCTTTTCAGGGCGGCGATCCAGGCCTCGCGGACCTCGTTGGCGTCCGAAGGGCGGATCACCACTAAGTTTGGAACCGCCCTCAGGCTGGCGATCTGCTCCACCGGCTGGTGCGTGGGACCGTCCTGGCCGATCCCCACCGAGTCGTGGGTGAAGACGTAGATCACCTTGCAGCCCATCATGGCCGCGAGCCGGATCGGGGGGCGCATGTAGTCGGAGAAGACGAGGAAGGTCCCGGTGAAGGGGATGAGGCCGTCGTGGCGGGCTATCCCGTTGGCGATGGCGCCCATGGCGTGCTCCCGGACGCCGAAGTGGATGTTCCGGCCGGAATAATCCCAGGGGCCGCCGGCATCCCCCTGGACATCGGCGGGCTTCTCCCCCGGCGCCTGGAAGTCGCCCTTGCCGGGGAGGACCGTGTGCACCGAGGGGTTGAGGTCCGCCGATCCCCCGATGAGCTCCGGGATCCTCTCCCCCAAGGCCTCGAGGACCTTCCCCGAGGCCTTCCGGGTGGCGATGCCTTTCCGGTCCGGCGGGAACGAGGGGAGTCCTTCATCCCATCCCTCGGGCAACTCCCCCCGGATCCGGCGCTCGAGCTCCACCGCGAGCTCCGGGTACTCCTCACGGTAACGGGAGAGGCGCTCCCGCCATTCCCCCTCCCAGGCCT
>JALVLL010000015.1 GCA_027027485.1 Candidatus Bipolaricaulota bacterium
GTGGTGGCCGCGGGGGCGTGCGTGATGGCCATCTCCGCCGGCGCCCAGGCCGCGGTGATGGCTCCCACCGAGATCCTGGCCGAACAGCATTTCCTGGTCTTCCGCGAGCTCCTCAAGGACCTTCCCATCCGGGTGGAACTGCTCTTGGGGAGCGTCCGGGGGAGGGACCGGGAGAGGATCCTCGCGGGGCTTTCCCGGGGAGAGGTGGACCTCCTCATCGGGACCCACGCCCTCTTCCAGGAGGGGGTGGAGTTCAGGGACCTGGGCCTCGCGGTGATAGACGAGCAGCACCGCTTCGGGGTGATCCAAAGGGAGGCCCTCAAGAAGAAGGGCAAGGGGACCAACATCCTCGTCATGTCCGCCACCCCCATCCCCCGGACCGTGGCCCTCACCATCTACGGGGAGTTCTCCGTTTCGGTCCTCTCGGAGATGCCGGTTTCCAGGGGAAACGTCCGCACCGTGTGGGTCTCCGAGGCCAGGCGCCACGAGGTCTACGACGAGGTGGAGATACTGCTGAGGGAAGGCCAGAAGGGTTACGTGATCTTCCCCCTGGTGGAGGAATCGGAGGAGATGGATCTCAGGGCCGCAACCGAGGCCTACCGGGAGCTCTCGGGGAGGTTCGGGTGGGCCGGGGTGGGGCTGATGCACGGGAGGCTCCCCGCGGAGGAGAAGCGGCGGGTCATGGATGCCTTCCGGAGGGGCGAGATCCGGCTCCTTGTTTCCACCACCGTGGTGGAGGTGGGGCTCGATGTCCCGGATGCGAGCTTCCTCGTGATCGAGCACGCCGATAGGTTCGGGCTCTCACAGCTGCACCAGCTCCGGGGAAGGATCGGCCGGCAGGGACAGCCCGCCGTCTGCTACGCCATCGCCGACCCCACCACCGAAGAGGCCCGTCGGAGGCTCTCGGCTTTCCGGGATATCGACGATGGGTTCAGGATCGCCGAGGAGGACCTCAGGATCCGGGGCCCCGGGGACCTTCTGGGGACGGCCCAGCACGGGTTCGTCTCGCGGCTTAAGGTGGCGGACCTCATAAGGGACCTGGGGCTTTTAGAGGCGGCGCGGGAGGAGGCCTTTAGGTTGGCCCGGGACGGGGTGCCGGGATATCTTGTGGAGGAGGTGGAGCGCCGGTTCGGGCAGGCGCTCGAGAGGCTGGGGGTCTAGGATGGAGATAAATGATGAGCTCATGCGGCGGCTGGAGGAGCTCGCGGGGCTTGAGCTTTCCCCGGAGGAGAGGGAAGCGCTGAGGGGCGACCTCGAGCGGATCCTCTCCTACTTCCAGAAGCTCCAGGAGCTGGATACCGAAGGAATTCCCCCCTATGAGCCCCTCCCCGGCGTTCGGAACGTGTTCAGGGAGGACGAGCCCAAAGAATCGCTTCCGCAAGGGGAAGCCCTCAAGAACGCCCCCCGGCGCTCCGACGGCTACTTCCTCGTCCCCAAGGTCTTCGGCGAGCCGTAGCAGTCCCTCAACAGGAGTAGAGCCAGGTGCCTATGCCGAAGAGTATCGCCCCCACCAGGCCACATCGGATTAAGAACCCGTAAGCGCTCAAGAGGTCAGACATCTGTCGCTTCACCCGTTCCCCAAGCCCGGCCCCGGAAACGGATCCTCCGTATTGGGAGATGAAGGAGCGGGACCACTTCCACTCACCCAAGACACTGAGTGCGCCCAGTCCCCAGATTGCACCGCCGATGCTGACGAACAGGTTCCCGTAGCTGTGGGGGTTACGTGACCCCGCGAGGTAGAGGCCGAGGGAGGAGGCGCCCATGATCGCCAGCGCGATCGCCAGGGTGGTCACCAAGTAACGTCCGAAGAACTTCCACCCACCCATCGGCGCTCTCCCGAAAGCCGGGATACGACAAGGATACGTCTTAGCCGATGCGCGAGCCAAGCTCGCCACGCAGGGCGGAGAGGAGGGCTCCCTCCTCGTCGGCGCGGAAGACCACGATGGGGAGGCCATGTTCGGCCGCGATCTGGACCGCCGCCGGGTCCAGGACCCTGAGGCCCCGCGCCAGGTACTCGGCGTAGGAGAGCCGCGGGATAAGCTCGGCGTTGGGATCCTCCCTGGGATCAGCGGTATAGACCA
>JALVLL010000016.1 GCA_027027485.1 Candidatus Bipolaricaulota bacterium
GAGTAGTGCTCCGCGATCAGGTTGTAGAGGGCCACCGACAGGGTGTACTTCTCGGTCCCTTTCAGGATCACGTTGGCGATGAGGTACTCGGAGTAAAGCGAGATAAACTGGATCACGAAGATCACGGCCAGGATCGGCCGCGCTAGGGGAAGGATCACCCAACGGAAGGCCTGGAACGGCGTGGCCCCGTCCACCATGGCCGACTCCTCGAGGGACCTAGGGATCGAATCGAAGAAGCCCTTCATGAGCCAGGTATTGAAACCGATGGAGCCTCCCAGGTAGACGATGATGAGCCCCCAGTGGCTGTTCAGTCCCAGGGCCGGGATGTAGTTCCCGATGTGGTGGAGGATGAGGAATATGGCCACCAGGGCCAGGGTCTGGGGGAAGGTCTGCACCAACATCAACGCGAGAAGCCCTGCCCTCCGCCCCCGAAAGCGGAAGCGCGAGAACGCATAGGCCCCCAGGGCACAGAAGGCCACGCTCACCGAGGAGGCGATCCCCGCCACCTTCACCGTGTTGAGGAGCCACGTCCCCAATCCCCGCTCGAAGACCCGCAGGTAGTTCACCACCGAGGGGTTTCGGGGGACGATCCGTGTTGTGGCGAGGTTGTTCACGGGATTGAAGGACGTCCCGAGGACGAAGAGGGCGGGGAAGAGGGCGAAGGCGATGGCCACCCACGCCAGGGTGTTCCGCAGAAGCCTCCTTCCCCAAAAGCCGAGCCCGCGCCTAGAGGCCACGGGACACCTCCTCCAGCGCCCTGGTCCGGGTGAAGCTTACCCCCGCGATCACCGCCACGATGATGAAGATGATCACCCCGAAGACCGCGGCCATGGAGTACTCGTTCCCCCGAGCCCCGTAGAAGGCGAGCTTATAGGCGTAGGAAAGGAGGATGTCCGTGGCCCCGGCTTGGGATCCGATCTCCACTGGGGGCCCGCCTTTCGTCATGAGCCAGATGATGGTGAAGTTGTTGAAAGTGAAGGAAAAGGAGCCTATGAGGAGGGGGGCCACCGAGATCATGAGGAGCGGGAAGGTGATGGTGGTGAACCTCTTCCACGGCCCGGCCCCGTCTATCGCCGCCGCCTCGTAAAGCTCCCCGGGGATGGCCTGAAGCGCTCCCAGGGAAACGAGCATCATGTACGGGTAAGTGAGCCACACGTTCGTGAATATCAGCGAGAACCTCGCCCAGAAGGGATCATCCAACCACGGGACCTTGATCCCGAACCAGCGCGATAGGACCTGGTTGAAGAGGCCCACGTTGGTATTGAAGAACCCTGCCCACACCAAGACCGAGATAAAGGCGGGAAGGGCATAGGGGACGATCAGAAGGGAACGGTAGAGCTTGCGGAGCCGCAAGTTTCGGTCGTTCAGAAGGATCGCCAACGCGAGCCCCAGGGCGAAGCTGAAGAGGACGCTGAACACGGCCCAGGCGATGTTCCAGAGGAATACCCGGCCGAAGGCGCGATGGAATCGGGGTTCCCGGATGAAACGGATGTAGTTCGCGAGCCCCACCCTGCGTGACCAGCCGGGATCCAGGGCCTCTCCGTCCTCGGCCACGAACCGGTCCGGGCCGGCGTAGTAGACCTTCCCCGTGCGCTGATCCACCAGAACGTCCCGCTCGGGGTCGTAACGGTAACGGGGGATGAAATAGCCGAAGGCCCGCAAGGTGGCGAGCCTGAGCCAGCCGTCCTTCCACGGCAGCCGGATCTTCTGGACCACCGGATAGTGGGCACTGAGGAAGGTGCGCGTGTCCAAGGGGGGATACCCGTCGACCTTTTCGGGGATGCCATCGCCGTCTTCATCGATGACCTTGAATTTCTCGGGTTCAATGAGCTTTCCCTCCGGGGTCACGTAGATGGGGCCTTCCGGGGTGGAGAGGACGATCACGTGCAAATACTCGGCGGTCCCATAGGCGGTGAAGGGGTAACGTACAGGGGGAGAGGGGGAGAACTCCTTGGAGGTGAGGACCCGGATGGCCTGCTCCTTGCTCAGGATATGGCCGGTGGAGTAGTTTGTGAACGAGATGTAGATGTTGTAGACCACGGGCACAAGGACCATCACCACGAGGAAGGAG
>JALVLL010000017.1 GCA_027027485.1 Candidatus Bipolaricaulota bacterium
TTTCTTGAGGTCTTCTTCGAGCTGTTCGAGCAGCTCGTCGTATTGTCGGGCCTGTTCTTCCGAAAGCTTCAGCTCGCTTCGCAGCCGCTTGAGCTGGACCACCGGCCCGCGGCCGCCCCGGCGGGCGACCATCCGCTCGCGGATCTCGGCCAGCTTGGCCCGCTGCTCGTCGTTGAGAATCTGTTCCACCTCGTCGAGGAAGGCCTCCAGCGAGCCGGCCCGGCGCGCTGCGCGCATCTGCTCGCGCAGCTCGGCCACGCGCTGCTCGTCGCCGGCCTCACGGGCTTCGCGCATCTCCTTCATGAGCTTGCGCATCTTCTCGAACTGCGAAAGGAGCCTGTTCACGTCCTGGACCGTAGTACCGGAGCCGCGGGCGATGCGGCGCTTGCGGCTCGCGTCGATGATCCTGGGGTTGGCCCGCTCCTCCGGGGTCATGGACTGGATGATGGCGCGGACCTTCACCAGCTCGCGCTCGAGCTCAGGATCATCGGCGGCCCTCCCGAGGCCGGGGATCCGGGAGAGGAGCTGCGAGATGGGGCCGGCCCGCTGCAGGGCCTCGAGCTCCTCGAGGTAGTCCTGCAGGGTGAAATCGCCCTCGCGCATCCTCTTGGAGACCTTCTCCAGGTCCCTCCCCGCCGCCTCCTCCACCCGCTCGAAAAGCCCGGCCAGATCCCCGAGCCCCAGGATCCGGTCGGCCATCCTGGTGGGATGGAAGACCTCCAGGTCCTCGGGCCGCTCCCCCACGCCCACGAAGAGGACCGGGACCCCGATGGCGTAGCGCACGGAGAGCGCCGCACCCCCCTTGGCATCGCCGTCGAGCTTGGTGAGGATGACGCCGTTTATCCCCAGGGGAAGCAGGGCTTCCGCCATCCCCACCGACTCCTGTCCCACCAGGGCGTCCAGGACCAAAATCACGTCCCCGGGGGAGAAGCCGCCCACGAGTTCCCCCAGGAAGGCCTGGATTTCGGCCTGGCCGGGGAGGAAACCGGGGGTATCGATGACGATGGTGTCCGCGGGGATCCCCGGCGCCTCCCGGATCGCCCGGCGCAACCTCCCCCGGACGTCATCCCCGCCGTCGCGGAAGGGGATCCCCACCTTCTCCGCCAGCGTCCCAAGTTGCTCCGCCGCGGCGGGGCGGAAGGGATCGGCGCAGAAAAGGAGGGGGTGTCTCCCCTTCCTCCTCAGGTGATACGCGAGCTTCGCGGCGGTGGTGGTCTTACCGCTTCCCTTGGGGCCGACGAGCGCCACCAGGGCCGGCTGCCCCCGGAGCCTCAGGGAGGCGACCTCACCGCCCATGATCCGGGCGAGCTCGTCCCGGACGATCTTGAGGAGCTGTTGTGAGGGGGTGAGGGAGGAGAGGACCTCGGCCCCCACAGCGCGCTCCCGGATCCTCTCCACGAGCTCCTTGACCACGGGGAAGTACACGTCAGCCGAAAGCAGGGCCCTCCGGATCTCCCGCAGGCCCTCACGGACGTCCGCCTCGGAGAGGATCCCCTTCCCTCCCAGGCGCTTGAAGATCTGTGAGAGCCTTTCCGTTAGGGACTCGAACACGGACGCAGTCTACTTCGGCGGGAGGATCCGCTCAAGGAGGTCGGTGGTGTGGTAGACCCGGGCGAAGTCCGGGTGCGAGATGACCTCGAGGAGGAGCTTCACGTTGGTCCTGACCCCCGATACCCTGAAGCGCTTCAAGGCCGAGTACATCCTGAGGCGCGCCTCCTCCCGGTCCTCGCCGAAGGCGATGAGTTTGGCCAGGAGCGGATCGTAATAGGGGAGGACCTCCATGCCCTGGTAGATGTGGGTATCGAGCCTCACCCCCATCCCCCCGGGCAGGCACTCGATGTGCACCCTGCCGACGGAGGGGATGAAGCCGCGTTCCGGGTCCTCGGCGTTGATCCGGCACTCCATGGCCCAACCCCAGAACTCGATCTGCTCCTGGGAGTATCCCAGGGGCTCGCCCTTGGCGATGCGGAGCTGTTCCCGCACCAGGTTCCTCCCCACCCGGACCTCCGAGACGGGGTGCTCCACTTGGATTCGGGGGTTTATCTCGATGAAGTAAAAC
>JALVLL010000018.1 GCA_027027485.1 Candidatus Bipolaricaulota bacterium
CGGCTCCCCGAATTTCCCGGTGGAGCCTGGTCCCGACTTCCGGGCCCAGCGCTCCCACCAGGTCTTCCCGGGACGCCGCCAGGATCCCCTCCGGGGAGCCGAAGGCCGCAAGGAGGACATCCAGGCGCCTCCGGGTGAGGGAGGGGAGGGAGTTCAGCGCGATCCAAGCGAGCTTCCTCTCCATGCCCGGGATTCTAAGCCCACGGGTTTGTGGTCCCAAGCCCGAAGGGGATATGATGGGGAAACCGGGGAGGTGGAGATGAGAGCGAAGATCCTCGTTGGCCTTTTGTTTTTCCCTCTTTTGGCCCTCGGGGCGGGGGAGGTGGCGGTCATCTCGCCCCAGGGGGGAACGCCATACCACGAGCACGTGGTGGCCTTCCTCCCCGACGGGACCCTGGTGACGGCTCGGGGTAGGACCATCGAGCTCTGGACGCCCCCATGGAACTCGGTCGCACGGACCCTTACGGGCCACGGGGGAAACGTTTCCTCTGTGGCCGTCTCCCCGGACGGCAGATACATGGCCACCGGGGATTCCGACTCGCTGCTTGTTGTGTGGGATACGGGCACCTGGGAGCCGGTCTTCCGGAACGACGAGCACTCGTTCACCGTGTGGGCCTTGGATTTCTCCCCCGACGGGACGCTCCTGGCTTCGGGAGCCTTCGACCACATGATCCGCGTATGGGACCTCTCCCTGAAGATGCAGGTCCTCCTGCTTGAAGGACACAAGAGCTGGATCCGCTCCGTCGACTTCTCGCCGGACGGGAAGCGACTCGTCTCGAGTTCATGCGATGGGACGGTGCGTATCTGGGACGTGGAGCGCGGGGGGCTGCTCGAGACCATCAAAGCCGGCGTGGACGGGATCTATCGGGTCCACTTCTCCCCCGACGGGCGCTTCATCATCTGGGGCAACTACGAGGGCGATATCAAGTTCTACGATGCCGCGACCCTGGAGGAAGTCCGGGTGATCCACAACCCCGGGAAGCCCGTCTATGCCCTGGCCATCTCGCCGGATGGGAGCTTGCTCGCCTCGGGGGGGTTCGACCGGAGGGTCCGGGTCTGGGAGATCGCCACGGGACAGCTCGTGGCCGAGTTCTCCGGACATACCTCCCACGTGTGGGGCCTGGCCTTCTCCTCGGACGGGAGGTACCTGGCCTCCTCTTCCAAGGATGGGACGGTCCGGATCTGGAAGCTCCCTTGAGGCGCTCCGGAGGAGGATCGTCTCCTGCAGGAAGTGTCCCCGGCTCGTCGACTTCCGGGAGGAGGTGGCCCGGAGGAAGAGGAGGGCCTTCGCGGACGAGGAGTACTGGGGGAGGCCGGTGCCGGGGTTCGGCGACCCGGGCGCGAGGCTGGTGGTGGCGGGCCTGGCCCCGGCGGCCCATGGCGCCAATCGTACCGGCAGGATGTTCACCGGAGACGGCCCCCGGGGTGCAGGGGACACCCTGATGCGGGCCCTCCATGGGATCGGCCTCGCCAGCCTTCCCTTCGCCCGCTCCAGGGACGATGGCCTCTCGCTGCGGGGCGTCTATCTCACCGCGGCCCTGAGGTGTGTCCCTCCCGGGAACCGGCCCTTAGCCCGGGAGCTCGAGAACTGTCTCCCGTTCCTCGTCGAGGAGCTAGAGCTCCTGGGGAAGGCGAAGGCGATTCTGGCCCTGGGGAGGGTCGCCTTCGGTGCGTGCCTCAAGGCTCTGGAGCTGATGGGTCATCCCGTGCCCAGGCCGAGGCCCGCCTTCGGACACGGGGCGCGCTATCGGATAGGCCCCTATTGGCTCGTGGCCTCGTACCATCCCTCGCGCCAGAACACCCAAACGGGGAGGCTCTCCGAGGAGAGCTTCCGGGAGGTGGTCGCGGGGGCCGCCCGCTTGGCCGGTTTACGGGGCCACATCAGAAGCAAAAGCGCCCCTGAAGCGAAAGCCCCTCCAGGGAAAGCCCCCTCCCCACCTTCCCGGAGAGGGAGATCTCCCAACCATCGCCCGGCCAGATGAGGGAAAATGACATCCCTATAAGGCCCGTGGGGTCGAAATCCCCCTTAGCCGAGGCCCTCAGGGGATCGAGCCGCAGGCCCAGCGAGAGCGACCCGCGTATGTATCCGTCGGGGGAGAGGTGAAGGGAGATCCCGACCTCGGGTCCTCTCTCCCCGCGGTATCCGCCGCTGACCGAGATCCCCTTCCAGCCCTCGTCGAAATCGGCCTTTATGGAGATGTCCCACGGCGGGAGGCGGCAGCCCACGGCGAGGGAGCGCGTCCCGAGGAGCCTCGAGGGGTAAAGGGAGAAGGAGGCCCAACCATCGGCCCAGAAGGGCGCTATCTCGTACCTTAGGGAAAGGGCCCCGCCCACGGAGGCCGCGACCCCCGGGCCGGCCCCCCGGAAATGGGACCCGATGCCGAGACGGAGGGAGATCTCCCCCGGGGGAAGCTCCCATTTGGGGAACAGCTCGAGGTCGAGCCGCGTTTGTTCCCAACCGCCGTTTCCGAAGCCCACCTTGAGTCCCAGCCTCGAGATCCCATCGGATACCTCGCCCCTGAGGAGCGCCACCCAGTCCCAACCGGGCCAGGGGAGCCGCAGGGAGAGCCCCAGGCGGAAGGGATCACGGTCCCAACGCAGGTCGAGGGCTCCCCGGGACTCCAACCCGGTCCCGGGGCGCCATCCCACCCACAGGGAAGCATCCCCCGCGCCCAGGGCCGGAAGGGGAACCGCCAGGATCAGGATGAACAGGAAGGGCCACACAAAAGCGGAGTATAAGGTGGCGACGGGGGGCGGCAAGGCTAAAATATAGCTTACCAAATGGTTTATAGGACTATAAAGGAGGCCATATGGGGCTCTGGAAACGGGTTAGTGCGGTCCTTTTCGAGCAACCGCCCACTTTCCTCTTCGTCGAGCACGGGAGGAAGGTCTGCAAGGCCAGCGAGGCCCTGGTCAGGGTCATGGAGGCGGCGGCCTCCGGCGGGGATGTCTCCGGGCTCAAGGCGGAGGTGGACCGCTGGGAGCACGAGGCCGACCAGATAAAGCACGAGATAAGGAGGAAGCTTCCCCGCAGCGACCTCTTCCTCCCCATGGCCCGGGGCGACCTCATGGATCTCCTCTGGCAACAGGACGAGATCGCCGATCGGGCCCAGGATGCGGCCCATCTGCTCTCGCTCCTGCCCCTTTCCCTGGACGGCGAGCTCGGGGAAATCTGGGCCAGGATCGTCCGCGGCCTGGAGGAGAGCCACAGCGCCTATTGCGACCTCATCGAGAGCCTGGGGAAGCACCTCCGGGGGGAGAGGCAGCTCGCGGAGAAAATGAGGGAGCTCTTGGGGCTCATCGGCGAAAGGGAACACGCGGTGGCGGTGGCCGAGGACGAGCTCGTGGCGGCCGTCTATCGCCATGGCTCCATGGATCCCTTCCAGAAGGTGCACCTGGTGGAGGTGGCCCGCACGGTGGGCCAGGTGGCGGGTCACATGGAGAACGCCGCCGGCAGGATCTGTCTCCTCTTCTTGGGTTGAAGCGGGAAGATCCGCGCTGATATAATCCGCGCCCGAAACGAACCCCCGTATCGAGGGAGGCATCGATGAAGACCTACATGGCCAAGAAAGAGGATGCCGGCAAGACCTTCGTGCGAGAGTGGTATGTGGTCGACGCCACCGACCAGCCCCTGGGGCGCCTCGCCTCCAAGATCGCCGTCATCCTGCAGGGAAAGCACAAACCCACCTATACCCCGCACTTCGACGTGGGCGATTACGTCATCGTGATCAACGCCGAGAAGGTGAAGCTCACCGGCAAGAAATGGGAGCAGAAGCTCTACCGCCACCACACGGGCTATGTGGGGCATCTGGTGGAGATCCCCTATGAGGAGCTGGTGAAGAAGCACCCGGACTGGCCCATCAAGCTCGCGGTCAAAAGGATGCTCCCCAAGAACAACCTGGGGCGGAGGATGCTGCGGAAGCTCAAGGTCTATGCCGGTCCGGATCACCCCCACAAGGCCCAGAAGCCCAAGCCCCTTCCTCTGTGACCCCTTCCCCGGGATCAACCTCCCCCTCGCCGGGGGACGTCTGTCACGGGTATCCATGACAAATTGAGGTGGGGGGCTGGGCACCTTTCCTACTGCCCGCCCTTTCCCCTGTATAAGCTCCCCCTGCGTTATGGCGATGCGCAGGGGAATGCTGGTGGCTTTGGTTTTCGTCTCCTTGGGGGTCCTATCCTCGGCCCAGAGGGTAGCGGTCTTGATCCAAAGCGGGGTGGGCGTCCCACCCCAGGCCATGCGGGAGCTGCGCTCCTACACGTGCTATCGGGTTTCCCTCTACAGCGGCATGGAGGTGATCCCCGACACGGAGGTACGCCGCATCCAGCACGAGCTCGGCATCTACCTCGGCACCTACATACCCGACGATGGGGTACGGAGGCTCCTCGTCCAGCTCGGTGCCGACTATCTCCTTATCGTCAGGGTGGTGCAGTGGGAGAGCGAGTGGGACCTAAGCCTGGAGCGGGCGGTGCTGGTGTCGGGCGTGGGCCTTTTGGACCCGGCCCTGGCCCGCTTCCTCGGGCCCTTGGGGCTCCTCTCCACGCTGGACCGGAAGTCCCGGGTCTCCATCTTCGTCAGGCTTTACAGCCACGAGGGGCTGATCTATGCTAATCTGGTCTCCATGGAGGATGGATCCCTACTTTGGATCCTCTCGGACCCGCTTAAGGCCGCCCGCAGGGCCGTGGACATGGCGCTCAGGGAGGTTTGGCAAGCGCTGTGAGGGGATGTTACGGGCATCACAGGTTCCCTTTTGGTGCCCGGGGTAGACTGGCTTCAGTTCCCGGCGATGGAAGGAGGTCGATATGAGGAGGAAGATCAGCCTGTGTTTCACGGCGATCCTGGCCCTTAGCGCGGCCGTCGCCGTCTGGGGACAGGGGTATTTCGAGGTCTCCCAGGCGGGGGCGGTGCATGCGGTGATGCCGCTCGAGGGGGGTCAGGACGTGACCACCTTTTACGCCTACGGGGGGATGTTCGATTGGACTTCACACAACCCCCTGGCCATACAGGACGCCACCGTGATGTTCCTCTACCGCGATCCCCTGGGCGATCTATACCTTTTCGTGATCCACGACGCCCCGGGGAGCGCCACCGGCGGCTCGGCGGAACTCTCCATCCAGGGCATCCCGGCCACCGCCTCGGTGGTGGTACAGGACGACCCTTCGGATATCGATCAAAACGACGCCTATGATCTCGCCACCGGTACCTTCCGCTGGCTCTGGGCCGAGGGACGCACCGACGGGATGGCCCTCGGTCCCCTGGGCCAGGAGTTCGAGCTCGTGATCACGCCGGTGGCCCTCACCGGGATCACCAAGGTGGTGTTCCTGAGCGGGGACGCCACGGCCCCCGAGAGGATAGAGCTCAACACCGTGGACCCCATCACCCTGCGGGGCTCCCCCAACCAACGCCCCGTGGCGAGCTTCACCGTCTCCCCGGCGGAGCCCAGGGTGCGCCAGGAGGTCACCTTCGACGCCACGGCGAGCCACGATCCCGACGGGCAGATCGTGGAGTACCGCTGGGACTTCGACGGGGACGGGGTCGTGGACCTCACCACCGCGGAGCCCGTGGTTACCCACACCTACGAGGAAAGCGGCGGATACCAGCCGCGGCTCACCGTGGTGGATAACGGCGGCGTCACAGCGAGCTATACCGGCTCCGTATACGTATCCCCGGTTACCATCGAGGCGGTCCGGTCCATCTCCGCCATGACGGTCCTGCCGAGCTACACCTTCAGGGTGACGGTTAAGATCCGGGTGGACCAGGACATGGCCGGAGTGGGGCTCGACGAGAACCTGCCCGTGGGCTGGGAGATCACGCCGGTGGAGAACGGCGGGGCGATCTTCAAGAGCTCCACCTCGCAGTGGGTCTTCATGGACATGCTCCGGGCTGGGACCGAAAGGGTTATCACCTACGACGTCAAGGTCCCCGAGGCCGACGTGTTCAAGGCCGTGCGCCTGCCGCAGCCCTTCTGCATCCAGGGCACTGTACAGGCCAAGGTTCCCGAGGTGAAAGCCGAGGTAAAGGGCGAGTCGTGTGTCGTGGTGAGCGATTGCCTCCCCGTGATCGAGGCCATCGCCCACATCGTCCCGCCCGAGGAACCGGGTGGATCCGATACCATCGATCTCCGCCTCTCCGAGGTCATCTCCGAGGCCCAACTGAAGCGAGCCGAGGAGCTTTGGGCTTCGGATCAACCCGTGGTGGGGACCTGCGGTGAGACCATCGATCAGTACACCCTCAAGCTCATCGCCGCCCACGCGGTAACCTGCACCCCCATCGACAAGCCCCTGCCCGAGATGCCCCCCGCCCATGTAACCGTGACCCGCCACATCTTCGCCCCCATCCCCTGTCAGGGTGTCGTACTCGGCTACTACGACTCCGCCGGGAACCCCGTGGGCAACACCTTCACGGTGAAGGTCGAGGTGACCACCGACGCGGACGTCATCGGGATCGGCGTCGACGAGGACCTCCCGGTGGGCTGGAAGGTCACCCCCATCGACAGCGACGGCTTCGTCTACAAGCCCTCCACCACCCAATGGGTCTACACCGGTAAGCTCGAGGCCGGCGAGACCAAGGCCTTCATCTACGAGGTGGAGGTGCCCCCGAACCTGCCCCTGGACGCCCTGCCGAGCCTAAAGTGTGGGCCGTTCCACATCTGGAAGGTGGTCGGGGTGGCCGACACCGGGCTCCCCTGCATGGAGGACATCCCGGTGGGAGGCGAGGACTCGGTGGAGATCACCAAGTGCCTCGACGTAATCGTGGCCATCTCCCGTTGGGATGTGGAACGGGACACCGTGGACCTCACCCTCTCCGACCTCATCACTTTGCCCCAGGTGCAGCGGGCCGTGGCCTTCTGGCTCGAGGGGACGCCGGTCCCGTACACCTGTGGCGGCGTGGTGGACTACGAGACCATCAAGGAGATCATCGCCCTGTGGCTCACCAATACCCCCGTTTGCAAGGCGAAGCCGACCCTGATCCCCGAGAAATGCCGGGGTCGCTGAGGGGGTGCACGGGCTGGTCTTCCGTATCGGCGGGGCGGTCAGCCGCCCCGCCGATCTTTGCCCGTGGCTTCGGATGAAAGGGGGGAACATGATGAGAAGGTCCGTTTTGGGAATCCTCGGCCTCGTTTTGGGAGTGGCCTCGGCGTGGGGGATGGACCTTTTGGTCACCGATTTCATCCCCTCCCCCGGCGATACCATCGCCATCTGGGTCGCCGGGGCCCCCGATGGTGCCGAGTTCCACTGGGACCTCGATGGCGATGGCACACCGGAGAAGGTGACCTCCGAGTCCCGGATCGAGTGGGCCGTGCCCGAGGGGGCCCATCAAGTGGTGGTCTCGGTGGTCCTTGGGGGAAAGACCATAGCCACCTTCAGGGCCATGGTTGTTTGTGACAGCCGCTTCGGCGCCTTCCAGACGGTGATGCTGGAGAGGGGGCAGTTCATCGTCACCGTTGTCTTCCGGGCCAAGACCGTCCTCCGGGCTCCGGGGCTTTCCCTCAAGACCCCGGTGGGCTGGGGCACGGAGATGATCGATCCGGGGAGCTTCGTGTACCGGCTCAAGGGGGGGATCGAGGGCCTCTGGTCCCTGGAGCTTTACCCCGGGGACGAGCTCACCATCACCTACAGGCTCCTGCCCCTCGCTAAGGGCATGGCCTTCACCTTCTCCGGGACAGCGAGCGCCTTCGTGGAGGGGGAAGGCTACGTGGAGCTCCCGGTGGCCGGGCTGATCAACCCCTATTGGCCGTGATCCCAAGGGGTATGGCCTCCTCCCAGGCCGCACGGAAGAAGCCCCTGGCGATCGAGGCTAGCGGGGGCACGCCCAGGATGGCTGCCCCCGCCTCCACGTTCCTGACCAGCGAGTAATAGGACCAGTTGGCCGAGCTCACCATCAGGTCCTTCCCGTCGACGACGAGGAGCTTGGCGTGCATGGTATCCCCCGGCGGATCGAGGGCCACCTCGACCCCGTGCAGCAGGAGGTACGCGGCGATGTCCCGGGTCTCCCGGGCGAAGCGGGGATCGGGGTTGCCCTCCCCTCCCTCTAGAAGCACCTTCACCTCGACCCCCCTGGAGGCGGCGTCCAGGATGGCGTCCACCAGGCGGTTGGAGGGGCTGTCGGGGTAGCGGGGGTAGCGGCGGAGCTGGTAGAGGGCCAGGAGGAGCTCCTCTTCGGCACCCCCAAGAAGCCCCAGGGCCACCTCCAGGTGAACGAGGTTGCCCTGGGGGAGTTCCGGGATGGGGATCAGTGCCGGCGGGGATACCTCGCCGAGCCTCTCCTCGGCCCCGAGCTTCCCCTGCCAGACCAGGTCGAAAAGCTCCACGAAGGCCTCCGCGGCCTCCCGCGAGCGGATCAGGAGATCGGCCTGGTAACTCCCGAAGAGGGCGTTGTAGGTCCAGGGGGTGGAGCCCACGATGACCGTCCCCCAGTCGATGACGAGGAGCTTGGTGTGGAGGGTGGTCTCCGGGGTGTCCCAGCGGACCTCGACCCCCTTTTCCCTGAGGAAGGCGAAGGCATCCCGGGTCTCCGGCGCCGGGTTGCCGTCGGTTTCGATGATGACCTTCACCTCAAGCCCCTTCTCCCGCGCCTCCGCCAGGGCATCGGTGAGGGAGTTCGCGGGGCTTTCCCCGCTGTAGCGGCGGCAGTCGGAGAGCATAACGCGGATCTCCTGGGAGGCCCTTTCTATTTCCCCGAGGGCCACCTTCAGGTAGACGGGGTCCCCGGGAGCCGTTAGGATCGGGGTGATCTCCACGGTCTCGCCCCAGGCGAGGCATCCCAGCAAAAGGCAGCACATGGCGAGGCTTCGCATGGCCCGTTATGATCTTCGGGCTAAGGAGGTTTTATGGCAAGGGAACTGAAAGCCGACGAGCTACGGCGGACCTGTGACCCGAAGGGCTTCGCCTTTTCCACCACGGAGGAGCTCGAGCCCTTGAAGGATATCGTGGGGCAGAAGCGGGCCCTGGAGGCCCTGGAGGTGGGGCTCAACATCAAGGACCCTCTCAACCGCTACAACGTCTACGTCTCCGGTGGCCCCGGGCTGGGGAAGACGTCCACCGTTATACGCTACCTAAAAAACATCGCCCCCTCCCAGAAGACGCCCCCGGATATCTGCTACGTATACAACTTCCAGGAGCCCCATCATCCCCGCTACCTCCTCCTTCCCCCGGGGAGGGGGAGGGAACTCCAGCGGGACATGGAGCGGTGTGTGGACTTCATAAAGCGGGAGCTCCCCAAGGCCCTGGAGTCCGATGAATTCAAATCCCGGGCCAAGGCCGAGAGGGAGAAGTTCTCGGCGCTCAGGGAGCGGGCCTTCGAGGAGCTCGAGGCCAAGGCCAAGGAGCTCGGCTTCGCCCTGCAGCGGACCCCCTTGGGCATAAACTCCATCCCCCTCAAGCCCGACGGGAGTCCCTATTCCCAGGAGGAGTATGAGAGGCTCCCGGAGGAGGAGAAGGAGGCGATCCTCAAGCGCCAGGAGAGGATCCAGGAAGCGATCCGGGAGTACCTCAAGCGCCTGGGGGAGCTGGAGGAGGAGTGGCAGGAGAGGAAGCGGGAGCTCATCAAGAAGGCGGCCGAGTTCCTCATGGAGCCCCACTTCGCCCAGCTCAGGTCGAAGTACTCCGAGTCCCCCAAGGTGGTGGAGTACCTGGAGGAGGTGGAGAGGGACATCCTGGAGAACGTGGAGGCTCTGCAGGCGGCCAACAAACAGCCCCCCGTCCCCATCCCCCAACAGCAGGATCAGTACCAGAAGTACCGGGTGAACGTGATCGTGGACCACTCCCGCACCGAAGGGGCTCCGGTGGTGGTGGAGGAGAACGCCAGCTACACGAACCTCTTCGGCACCATAGAGCGCAGGGTGCAGTTCGGGATCATGACCACCGACTTCACCCAGATCCGCGCCGGGGCGTTGCACCGGGCCAACGGGGGGTATCTTGTGCTTTCGGCCCTGAACCTACTGCGCAGCCCCTTGAGCTGGGAGGCCCTGAAGATCGCCCTGCGCACCGGGAAGATCCGCATCGAGGACCCGGCCCAGATGCTGGGGATCGCCCCCACCGAGGGGCTCCGCCCCGAGCCGGTCCCCCTGGACCTCAAGGTGATCCTCATCGGCCCCCCGTGGCTCTACTACCTCCTCCGTTTCTACGACGAGGACTTCCGCAAGCTCTTCACCATCCGTTCCGACTTCGACACCGAGATGCCATGGAACGGGGAGGCCGAGGAGGCCATCGCCCGGTTCGTGCGGGCGCGGATGGAGGAGGACAAGGGGGTCCTGCCCTTCACCCCCTCCGGGGTAGCGAAGCTGGTTGAATACGCCTCGGAGCTCGCCGGGGACCAGCGGAAGGTCTCCACCAGGTTCGCCGAGCTCTCGGCCCTGATCAAGGAGGCGAGCTTCTGGGCCAGGAAGGAAGGGGCCGCCGCCGTGGAGGCGGGCCACGTGAGGACCGCGATAGAAAAGGGGAAGTTCCGGCACTCCCTCATCGCCGAGAAGATCCGAGAGCTTATCGCCCGGGGGAAGCTCCTGGTGGACGTCTCCGGGGAGCGGGTGGGGCAGGTCAACGGCCTCGCGGTGGTGGACCTCGGGGACTTCGCCTTCGGCTACCCGGCCCGGATCACCGCCAACGTCTTCACCGGGAAGGACGGGGTGGTGAACATCGAGCGGGAGGCCGAGCTCTCCGGGAAGACCCACACCAAGGGCATCATGATCCTGAAGGGGTATCTCGGCGACAGGTTCGCCCGGAAGCGCCCCCTTTCGCTCTCCGCCTCCATCACCTTCGAGCAGTCCTACAGCATGATCGACGGGGATTCGGCCTCGGCGGCGGAGCTTCTGGCGCTGATCTCGGCCCTATCCGGGGTCCCGGTGAGGCAGGGGATCGCGGTCACCGGCTCGGTGGACCAGAAGGGGCGGATACAGCCGGTCGGGGGCGTGAACGAGAAGATCGAGGGCCACTTCCGGGTGTGCGAGCTGAAGGGGCTCGACGGCTCCCAGGGGGTGATCATCCCCGCCGGGAACGTCGACAACCTCATGCTCCCCGAGGACATCGTCGAGGCGGTCAAGGCGGGCAAGTTCCACATCTGGGCCGTGGAGACGGTGGAGGAGGTGGTGGAGCTCGCCACGGGGATGCCGGCGGGGACCCCGGACGAGAACGGCGACTACCCCGAGGGCACGGTCTACCACCTGGTCCAGAAACGCCTGGAGGAAATCCACCGCAACCTCAAGGAGGAGGCCCCGGCGGAGGAGGAAGAAGAGGGGGGCTAGCCCCCTTCTGACTCCGTTGATTTCCGGGGAGATGAAGGTACTGGTGATCGGCTACGGCGATCCCTCCCGGGGGGACGACGGGATAGGACACTGGGTGGTGGAGCGGATCGGGTCCCGTGGCGCGATCGAAGCGGAACCGGCGTGGCCATTCCCTTCGGACCTCATCTCCAAGGTGGCCGCGGCGGATCTCGTCATATTCGTGGACGCCGATGTACGGCCCGGCCCCGTCCGCTGGAGGAGGCTGTATCCCTCCCCCAAACCCGCGGCCTTCTCCCACATCCCCTCCCCCGAAGAGGTCCTCGCCTGGGTCGCCGCGGTGGAAGGGAGGGTCCCTGAGGCATGGCTCGTGGCCATCCCCGGCGAGGATTTCTCTCCTGGCGTGGCCATCTCCCCTCGGGCCCGCCGTGCCGCGGAAAAGCTCATCCGCTTCATCGAACGCCTATCGGGCCCGGGAGAGTAGGCCGTTTCCGCAAAAGCTTGACAGCTTTGAAGTTTGGGCTTTTAATATTTCCGTAGGTCCTAATTTCATACCTGCCTAAGGAGGGGGTGTCGTATGAAGCGCTTGATTCTGTTGGTAGGCTTGTTTGCCCTGGGGATCCTCGCATGGGCCCAGCCCGGGATGGAGTACGTGGTGTCCACGGAGACCACCTTGGCCGCCGTGGCCCAGGACGTCCTTGGGAACCCGGACTTCGCGCCAGCCATCATGCGGGCCACCAACGCCAAAAGCCTCGTCGATCCCTCCTTCCTCAAGATCAGTTCCCTGGACATGGCGATCCCCGCGGGGGCCAAGCTCTGGATTCCCGATCGCACTTGGGCCGAGGCCTTCATGGCTTTCTGGGATCCCAACCGGCCTGAGGACCTCTTCGGCGGCGGGAAACTCGTGGTGGGCTCCTGGTGGACCGCCGGCGGCGAGGCAGAGGGTCTGAACGCCCTGTTCAAGATCTACGGCGAGTACTTCCCCGATGTGCAGATCGTGAACGCCACCATCGCCGGGGGAGCGGGATTCGTGTTCCGGGCGGTCATCAAGCCGCGTTTGATAGCCGGCAACCCCCCCGATACCTTCCAACTCCACGCCGGCCTGGAGGTGGAGGGCTACAGCCCCGAGACCTACCTCACCCCCTTGGACAAGCTCTACGAGATCGAGGGTTGGGATAAGGTGCTCCCCAAGGACCTCCTGGACCTCCTCGTTTACAAGGGGCATTACTGGGGCGTGCCTGTGAACATCCACCGCGCCAACGTCCTTTGGTATGACAAGGAGATCTTCGAGAAATACGGCCTCACTCCCCCCAAGAACTGGGACGAGTTCTTCGCCATCTGTGGGAAGCTCAAGGCCGAAGGGGTTGTTCCCTTCGTCATGGGCAACGCCGGCGGTTGGGAGGCCGCACACCTCTTCGAGACGATCCTCGTGAGCACCCTCGGGGCCGAGGGCTACAAGGGGCTCTGGACCGGCGAGACCCCCTGGACCTCCGAGGGCGTGACCAAGGCCCTGGAGATACTGAAGAAGATCCTCGATTACGTTAACCCGGACTACGCCGCCCTCAGCTGGGACGGCGCCGGCGAGTACCTCATCGCCCACAAGGGCGCCATGATGATCATGGGCGACTGGACCAACGGCTGGTTCATGTCCAAGGGCTACGAGGGCTACGGTTGGGCGCCGGTACCTGGGACCCAGGGCATCTTCGATGCGCTCTCCGACACCTTCTGCCTGCCGAAGCTCGCTCCGCACCCCATAAACGCCCTGGGCTGGCTCGAGGTGTGCGGCTCTAAGGAGGGCCAGATCGCCTTCAACACCCGCAAGGGCTCCATCCCGGCTCGCACCGATCTCACCCCCGAGGAGAAGGCCCAGTTCAACCCCTACCTCCAGTCCTGCATGGAGGACTTCGCCCGCGATGCCATCGTCCCCTCGGTGATCCACGGTGCCGCGGCCATCGAGTCCTGGGTCACGGACTTCAAGGATGCCGTCAACCTCTTCCTCGCCACCAAGGACGTGGCCGGGACCCAAAGGGCGCTGGTGGAGGCCGCCGAGGCGGCGTTGGCCGCCATGGGGAAGTGAAGGGTTAAAAGGGAAAGCGGGGGCGGCCCGGTCGCGCATCCCGGGCCGCCCTTTTATATTCGGGGTGAACATGAGGCGACGCCGACTCAGGAGCGAGAGGCTGATCACCCTCCTTCTCCTTCTCCCCTCGGTGATCGCCGTGGCGGTCTTCGTTTACGGCTTCATCGGCTGGACCGGATACGTCTCCATGAGCAACTGGAACAAGCTCCTCCCGGATTACAGCTTCGTCGGCTTCAAGAACTTCCTCAAGCTCTTTTCCCACCCCCGTTTTCAGATCGACCTCCGTAACCTCGCGGTCTTCACTGCCCTTTTCCTCACCGGGTCGTTGGCCATTGGGTTCCTGCTCGCCGTGCTTTTGGACCGCAAGGTCAAGGGGGAAAGCATATTCCGCACCATCTACCTCTATCCCATGTCCCTTTCGTTCATCGTCACCGGCGTCGTTTGGCGGTGGCTCATGAACCCCGGGAGCCCCCAGATGGGGAGCACCGGGATCAACCTGCTTTTGGAGAAGCTGGGTCTTGGGTTCCTCAAAAGCGGCTGGTACACCGATCCGCGGGTGGGGATCAAGGCGGTGGCGGTGGCCGCCATCTGGCAGATGTCGGGATATGTGATGGCCATGTATCTTGCGGGCCTGCGGGGGATCCCCGAGGAGCTCCGGGAGGCGGCCCGGGTGGATGGGGCAAGCGAGTTCCAGGTCTACCGCTACGTGATCCTCCCTCTTCTTAGGCCCATCACCCTGGGGGCGATCATCATCCTCGGCCACATCTCGCTGAAGATCTACGACCTCATCGTTGCCATGACGGGTCCCGGGATCGGGTTCTCCTGTGATGTGCCGGCCTACTTCATGTGGGAGACCACATTCCACGCCAACCGGTTCGCCCAGGGGGCGGCCATCGCGGTGATCCTCCTGCTCATGGTCTCGCTCCTCATCGTTCCCTACCTCGTCTTCAGCGTCAGGAGGGAGGCGGAGGTATGAGGGCGGGGAGGAGGGTCCCGTGGCAGCGCGTCGTCCTCTACCTCGTGCTCGTGGGGTTCGCCGCCTTCTACCTCATGCCGGTGTACGTGCTTGTGGTGACGAGCCTGAAGAGCTTCGCCGAGGTGAACCTCTACCGCATGTGGGACCTCCCCCACAGCTTCTCCCTGGAGAGCTTCAGAAAGGCCCTGCTGGGCGGCTTCGGTTACACCGGCCTTGCCCACAACTTCGTGAACAGCTTCTACGTAGCAGTCCCCGCCACCCTGGCCTCGGCCTTCCTGGGCTCCCTCAACGGCTACGTCCTCTCCAAGTGGCGCTTCCGGGGTTCCAACACCCTGTTCACTTTGCTCCTTTTCGGGATGTTCATCCCGTACCAGTCGATCCTCATCCCCCTGGTCCAGACCCTGATGCGGCTCGGCCTCTATGGGAGCATCCCCGGCCTCATCCTCGCCCACACCGTCTATGGGATCCCGATCACGACCCTCATCTTCCGCAACTACTATGCCACCGTGCCCAAGGAGCTCGTGGAGGCGGCCCGGATCGACGGCGCCGGGGTGCTGGGCGTTTATACCCGGATCATGTTGCCCGTATCCATGCCGGGGTTCGTGGTGGTGATGATCTGGCAGTTCACTTCCATCTGGAACGACTTCCTCTTCGCGGTGACCATCGCCCAGAACCCCGCGGTCCAGCCGGTGACGGTGGCCCTGAACAACCTCGCCGGCTCCTATATCGTCGAGTGGAACGTGCAGATGGCCGGTGCCCTCATGGCCGCTCTGCCCACCCTCTTCGTCTACATATTCCTCGGGCGCTACTTCATGCGGGGCCTTTTGGCCGGTTCACTCAAAGGGTGAGGGATGGAGGTCAGGGAATACTTCGCGGGGCTTTCCGCGCTCATCGGGAAGCTCCCCTGGGAAGAGATCGAGGGTTTCGTGGGGCTCCTGCGGGAGGCCCGGGAGAGGGGAAGCTGTGTCTTCGTGTTCGGGAATGGGGGATCCGCCACCACCGCCTCCCACTTCGCCTGCGACCTGGGCAAGGGAACCGTACGGGAAGGCGTGCCCCGTTTCCGGGTGGTGACCTTGCACGATCTCGCCACCTTCTCCGCCTACGCCAACGACTACGGCTACGAGACGGTCTTCGCCGAGCCCCTGAAGAGCCTCGCCCGCCCGGGGGATGTGGCCGTGGGGATCTCCGCCTCCGGGAACTCCCCCAACGTCCTCCGCGCCATGGAAGTCGCCCGGGAGATGGGGCTGCGCACCGTGGGACTTACGGGCTACCGGGGAGGAAAGCTCCGGGATCTCGTGGAGCTCTGTATCATCGTTCCCTCGGAGGACATGCAGCACATCGAGGACATGCACTTGGCCATCCTCCACGCCGTCTTCCGCGCCCTCCTGGACGACGGGTGAGAATTGGAGAGCCTGATCCTGGCGTTGGATTTCGGGGGCACAAAGCTCGCGGCGGCCGCCGTCGAGCCGGGGAAGCGGTCATTCCGCGCCCGCGCGTCCGTTCCCTCCCCGCCGGATAAGTCCGCGGAGGCCGACCGGAAGATCATCCTCTCCCTTGCCGCGGAGGTGCTCGGGGGAAAGCGCCCCACCGCTGTCGGGGTGAGCTTCGGGGGCCCGGTGCGTGCGGAAGACGGCCTGGTCCTCCTCTCGCACCACGTGCCGGGCTGGGAGGATTTCCCCCTCGCGGAGTGGTTGCGGGAGCAGTTCGGGGCTCCGGCGGCGGTGGAGAACGACGCCAACGCCGCCGCCTTAGGGGAGTGGCGTTATGGAGCTGGGAAGGGGACGGACCACTTCCTCTATGTCACCGTGAGCACCGGGATCGGCGGGGGGATCGTGATCGGGGGGAAGATCTACCGCGGGGCCGACGGCCTCGCCGGGGAGATCGGCCATATGGTGGTCGATCCAAACGGCCCGCGTTGCACCTGCGGGAGGAGGGGATGTCTCGAGGCTTTGGCCTCCGGGCCCGCCATCGCCGCCCGGGCGCGGGAGCTTCTGGCGTCGCATCCCCGCCCCGCCGAGGGGAGGATGCTGCGGGAGCTTGTGGGAAACGATCCGGGGCGGATCACCGCCCGCGAGGTAGCCATCGCGGCCGCCCGGGGGGACCCCTTGGCTGCCGAGATACTGCGGAAGGCCGGGGAGGCCCTGGGGTTCGGGCTCGCCCAGGCCATTGCCCTCCTGAACCCCGAACGTATCGCCCTCGGGGGTGGGGTAATCAAGGCCGGCGAGCCGTTCCTCCGCCCCATGCGCGAGGCGGCGGAAAGATATGCCTTCCCCGGGGCCCGGGTGGATATCGCCGTGGCCGAACTGGGGGACGACGCCCCCCTCTGGGGCGCGACTGCCCTGGCCGAGGATCTCCTCCGTTAGGTATCGTGTACCTCCCGGGGACGCGCATCGAGGTGATCAACCCCGGGATCGTGCGGGGGCGAATCGAACATGCCCTCTTCGACTTCGACGGCACCATCTCCCTCATCCGGGCCGGCTGGCAGGAGGTCATGGCCTCCCTCATGGTGGAGGTCCTCCGCGATACCCCTAAGGGACAAGAACTCGGCGAGGCGGAGTTGGAAAAATTAGTCTGGGAATACATCGCCGAGAGCACCGGGCTCCAGACCATCTACCAGATGATCTGGCTGGCCGAGCGGGTGGCGGAGTTCGGGGGGAAGCCCCTGGACCCAAGGGAATACAAGCGTGCCTACAACGGGAGGCTCCTCGCCCATATCGCCGAAAGGATCTCCGCTTTGCGGGAAGGGAGGGTACCGCCGGAGGAATTCACCGTCCCCGGTGCCCGGGGGATCCTCGAGGACCTCCGCGGCCGGGGGGTCAGGTGTTACCTCGCCTCGGGCACCGACGAGGCCTACGTCCGCGAGGAGGCGGAGCTCCTCGGGGTCGCGGGGTACTTTTCCGGCATCTACGGGGCCCTGGAGGACTGGAAGAAGTTCTCGAAGCGGACGGTGATCGAGCGCATCGTCCGGGAGCATGGGCTCTCGGGGCCGGAGTTCGTCGCCTTCGGGGACGGCTTCGTGGAGATCCAGGAGGCCAAGGCGGTGGGGGGGATCGCCGTGGGCGTAGCCTCCGA
>JALVLL010000019.1 GCA_027027485.1 Candidatus Bipolaricaulota bacterium
CAGGTGGGGGATCTCTCCCTGGAATGCGGGCGGGTGTTGGTGGCCCTGGACTTCGGGCTGGAGCTTCTCGAGAAGTTGTCGGGGGTGGATCTCGTCATAACCCACCACCCCCTGATCTTCCGGCCCTTGAAGGAGATAAGGCCAGAGACCCCGTTGGGGAGGAAGATCTCGGCTCTCCTGCGCGAGGGAACGGCCTGCTACGCGATCCATACCCCGTACGATTCCGCCCAGGGGGGGATGGGGGAGAGGCTCGCCGAGATCCTGGACATCCCCGATCCGCGCCCCCTCTCCCCGAGGGGGAGGCTCTACAAGCTCGTGGTGTTCGTGCCCGTGGAGCACGTCGACCGCGTGGCCGAGGCGGCCTTCGACGCCGGGGCCGGGAAGATCGGCCGCTACGGACACTGCTCCTTCAGGACGGAGGGCACCGGTACCTTCCTCCCCGAAGAGGGAACGCGCCCCTATATCGGCGAGGTGGGCCGGGAGGAGCGGGTACGCGAGGTGCGCCTCGAGACCGTCGTCCCCGCCGAGAGGCTTCGGGCGGTGATCTCCGCGGTGCTCGCGGCGCACCCTTATGAAGAGGTGGCCTACGACGTGTATCCCCTGGAACTCGAGGACCGCCGCCACGGCCTGGGCCGGTACGGGGAGCTCCCCGGGCCCGCGGCGGCCCGGGAGCTGATCGAGAGGTTCGCGGCCGCGGTGGGGGCCGAAAGCCCCGTGATCTACGGAGATCCCCGGAGGGAGGTCCGGCGGGCGGCGGTCTGCGGCGGATCGTGCGGGAAGCTGTGGCAGGAGGCCCTGACACTGGGGTGCGAGCTCTTCATCACCGGCGAGGTCGGTTACCACGACGGGCTCGCCGCGGCGGAGGAGGGGATGGTGGTCGCGGCCCTGGGGCACCGCGAGACCGAGCGCGTGTTCGTGGAGCACATCTCCTGCCTCCTGCGGGAGAGGTTCCCGGAGCTAGAGGTGATCACGGCTTGAAAGGCGATCTTCTCAAGCTCCTTTCGCTTAGGGATATAGACGCGGCCATCCTCGAGGCCAAGGGGAAGATCAGGACCCTGGAGGGGGAGGTGGCCCTGATAGAGCGCCGCATCGCCGCCGAGAAGGAAGCCTTCAGCAAGAGGGTCGAGGAGCACAAGGCCTTGAGGCTCCGGGCCACGGAGAAGGCCCTGGAGGCCGACGAGATGGACGAGAAGATCCGCGCCTACCAGCACAAGCTCGACCACGACATCATCCCCTACAAGGAGATGGAGTACCTCAGGGAACAGGTGGAGCTACTCAAGGCGCGAATCGACGAGGTGGAGGAGGAGGCCCTCCGGCTCATGGAGGAAGTGGAAGAGGACGAAAGGAAGCTCAGGGAGGACGAGAAGGCCCACGAGGATAGGCTTTCGAAGCTGGAGGAGGAGAAGGCCGAGATCGAGGGGAAGATCGCGCGGCTCAAGGAGGAGATCGCGCGGCTCGAGGCCGAACGCGAGGCCGCCCTCCGCGATATTCCCCTCCACCTGAGGTCACACTACGAGAGGCTCCTCGAGATGTATCTGGACCCGGTAGTCCCCATCGTGGACGGTATTTGCAGCGGGTGTCACCTCAACGTCTCCCAGACCACCGTGGATCGGGCCCGCCAGGGGGAGGTGGTAACCTGCGACAACTGCTCGCGTTTCTTGTACTTGGAATCTGTGGTCACCTAGCCCTCGCCGATAATTCCCCCGACCTTCCCATCCCCATCGGCCGGATAAGCGACTACGGCCAAACCCTGGAGCGGATCCATCGTGAGGCGTTGGAGGAGAGGATCGCGGCCTTCTCCGAACTCGGGGTGGATTTCTGGTACCTGGCGAGCTGGAGGGACCCCTTCGGGAACCCCTGGCGCTACGCCTCCGAGATCGCCTCCTACTGGGGCTTGACCGGCTCCTCCCTCTCGGTGGTCTCCCTACGCACACCAGGTAGGCGCCCAGCGCCGCGGTGGCGCGAGCGACCGAAGCGGACGGAGCAGCCGGATGGCGCCTCGCACAAGGCGCAAAAGAACGCTAACGCAA
>JALVLL010000020.1 GCA_027027485.1 Candidatus Bipolaricaulota bacterium
CCCCCGACGGGGATATCCCCCGGGTACCCCAGATGAGCCCCCACCACCATCACCAGCATCTCACCGGTGAAGTAGCGGCCACATGGTCGCTCCTCAATGGGGAGATGGGGCTAAATACTGGCCGGGGTCCCGTGCCTAGAGAGACACCCGTTTCTCGATATAATCCCAATTCGGAGCGTGAGGAGATGAAGACCTTCTTGATGGTGCTTTTCTTTTTGGACTCCTTGGCCCTTATCGGGCTCGTGCTCTGGCACATGTCCGAGCACGCGGCCCTGGGGGGAGGGTTCGGGGGCGGCATGGCCACTACGGTCTTCGGCCGCGACACCTCCAAGGATCCCCGCAAGATCGCCATCGGCGTCACGGGGACCCTGTTCTTCCTCTTGGGGCTCGCCGTGGCCCTGGTGGGCTGAGGGAGGTCCCGGATGCCCCTGATAGAACTCAAGGGGCTCAAGACCTACTTCTTCACGGAGGACGGGGTCGTCAAGGCCGTGGACGGGGTCTCCTTCTCGATAGACCCCGAGCAGACCCTGGGGGTGGTGGGTGAGTCCGGCTGCGGGAAATCCGTGACCGCCCTCTCCATCATGGGACTTGTGCCCATGCCCCCGGGGAAGATCGTCGGGGGGGAGATCCTCTTCCACAAGGACGGACGCACCATAGAGCTCCACAAGCTCAACCCCAAGGGCAAGGAATACCGCTCCATCCGCGGGAAGGAGATCGCCATGATCTTCCAGGAGCCCATGACCTCCCTGAACCCGGTCTTCACCATCGGCTACCAGATCATGGAAGCCATCATGCTCCACCAGAGGGTCTCCAAGAGGGAGGCCAGGAAGAAGGCCATCGAGATGCTCCGGCAGGTGGGGATCCCGGAGCCCGAGCAGCGGGTGGACGAGTATCCGCACCAGCTTTCCGGTGGGATGCGCCAGCGCGCCATGATCGCCATGGCCCTCTCCTGCAATCCCTCGCTCCTCATCGCCGACGAGCCCACCACCGCCCTGGACGTGACCATCCAGGCCCAGGTGCTGGATCTCATGCAGAACCTGAAGAAGGAGTTCCGGGCTGCCATCATGCTTATCACCCACGATCTCGGCGTGGTGGCGGAGATGTGCGAGGAAGTGGTGGTGATGTACCTGGGCAAGGTGGTGGAACACGCCAAGGTGCGTCCCATCTTCCACGAGCCCAAGCACCCCTACACCCAGGGGCTCCTCAAATCGATCCCCTCGCTTGCCACCAAGAAAAAGAGGCTCGAACCCATCAAGGGGGTGGTCCCGGATCCGCTACACGCGCCGCCGGGGTGTCCCTTCAACCCCAGGTGCCCCCACGCCATGGACATCTGCACCCAGGAGGTGCCCCCCCTGAAGGAGGTTTCTTCCGGCCATGAAGTCGCCTGTTGGCTCTACGTATAGCGGCGCCGCGGAGGCCCTGCCGGAGGACGTCCTCCTGGATGTCCGGGGGTTGGTGAAGTACTTCCCGGTCCGAAAGGGCGTCTTCCGCCGCGTGGTGGGCTGGGTCAAGGCCGTGGACGGGATCGATTTCTTCATCCGGGAGGGGGAGACCCTGGGGCTCGTGGGCGAGTCGGGGTGTGGAAAGACCACTACGGGTCGGACCATCCTCAAGCTCATCGAGCCCACCGCGGGGGAGATCCTCTTCCGGAGCAAGCAGCTGGAGCGGGTGGTGGACATCGCCAAGCTCAGGCCCCGGGAGATGAAGCCCCTGCGCCGGGAGATGCAGATCATCTTCCAGGACCCCTACTCCTCCTTAAACCCCCGGATGACCGTGGGGGACATCGTGGGCGAGCCCCTGGTGGTCCACCGGGTGGCCCGGGGGAAGGAGAAGGAGAAGAAGGTGGTGGAGCTCCTGGAGGCGGTGGGCCTTAAGCCGGAGCACATGCGTCGCTACCCCCACGAGTTCTCCGGGGGCCAGCGCCAGAGGATCGGGATCGCCCGGGCCCTGGCCCTGGATCCCCAGCTTATCGTCTGTGATGAGCCGGTATCGGCCCTGGACGTATCCATCCAGGCCCAGGTCCTGAACCTTCTCGAGGACCTCCAGGACGAGTTCCACCTTACCTACCTCTTCATCGCCCACGACCTCTCGGTGGTGAAACATATCTCGGACCGGGTGGCGGTGATGTACCTGGGGAAGATAGTGGAGCTCGCCGAGACCGAGGAGCTGTTCACCCATCCCCTCCACCCCTACACCGAAGCGTTGCTTTCGGCGGTGCCGGTTCCCGACCCGGACTACAAGAAGGAGCGGATCATCCTCCAGGGGGACGTCCCGAGCCCCATCAACCCGCCCTCCGGCTGCTACTTCCACCCCCGCTGCCTCTACGCCAAGGAGATCTGCTCCAACGAAGCCCCGGAGTTCGTGGACATGGGTAACGAGCACTACGTAGCCTGCCACTTCGCCTCCGAGCTCTCGCTGCGCGGGGTGGCGATGTAGGGGATGGCCGTAAAGGTCGTCCTCGCCACCAAGAACCCCCACAAAATCGAGGAGATCCTGGCGATCCTCGGGGATATCCCTGGGATCGAGTGGCTTACTTTCCGTGATATCCCCTTCTCGGACGTCGAGGAAGCCGGCGAGACCCTCGAGGAAAACGCGCTCCTCAAGGCCACGGCCGTGGCCCGGGAGACCGGACTCCCGGCGCTGGCCGAGGACACGGGGCTGGAGGTGGAGGCGTTGGGCGGGGCACCGGGGGTGCGTTCGGCCCGCTTCGCCGGCGAGAACAAGGATTACCGCGCCAACAACGAGAGGCTCCTTGAGCTCCTCCGCGGGGTAGAGGACCGCAGGGCCAGGTTCCGGACGGTGGCGGTGTTGGCGCTTCCCGACGGGCGCACCTGGATGGCGGAGGGGGTGTTGGAGGGGAGGATCGCCGATTCCCCGCGGGGGGAGCACGGCTTCGGCTACGATCCCCTCTTCATCCCCGAGGGCGAGACCAGGACCCTGGCGGAGATGCCCCCGGAGGAGAAGAACCGGATCTCCCACCGCCGCCGCGCCCTGGAAGGGATCCGTCCGGCATTGAAAGGGCTCGTGAGTCCCGCCGAGGCGTGACGAAGTACACCTCACCGGGAGGCGTAGGCTATACCCTTCCTTCCGTTTCCGGGGCGATCCTGAGCGGGGAAAGGGGGCATCCCGGTGAGGACCGTCTTCCTCGCGGCCGTCTTGTGCCTGGAATCGGTGCTTTCCCTCGGAAACGGGGTCATCACCCCCTTCGACCTCTGCCCATCACCGGAAGCCCTCGGCTTCGCAGGGGCCTTCTGTGCCTTGGCCCAGGGCCCCTCCGCCCTCATCTTCAACCCCGCGGGGCTTTCCTTGGGTGGGGGTGAGGAGGCTGCCACCGCCTTCTACCTCCGTCCCAACGGTAAAGGTGAGCTCATGACCGCCTTCTGGATCGGGGGGAGTGCCGGCCCCTTGGCCGTGGGGTTCACGGGCTACTCCCCGGGCGACCCCCGGCCGGAGGGGCCAGTCCCGCACCTCGGGGCCTCGCTCGGGATGGGGATCTGGGAAGAGGACCTGGGCTCCGTGGATCTGAGCCTCGGGGCCTCGGTGCGGTACCTCCAAGCCGAGTTCCAGGGTTACCTGGGATCAGGGTTGGCCCTCTGCTTCGGTGCCCTGGGCTCCATCGACCTCGGGGAGGTGGAGCTGAGGCTCGCCGCCTCGGTGGAGGACATCGGTTTCGGGATCACCTTCGTGGATCTGGGCCGTACCTTCCCCTGGACCACCGATGTCCGGTTGGGGTTCGCCCTGGTCGGGCCCCGAGCCCGGGTCGCGGCGGATTATTATGGGGGCGATGTGCTCTTGGGATTGGGGGTATGGGTCTCGGAGGGGATAGAGTTGCGCCTGGGGGTCTCGTTGAGGGGAAGGGACGCCGCGGTGTCCCTGGGGCTCGGGGTCGGCTGGGAGGAATTTAGGATCGATAGCTCCCTGGATCGGGAGAAGTTCTCCCTGGGGTTCGGGATCGCCTTTTGATGCGGATCATCGGGGGGGAGAGGAAAGGACACAAGCTCGTCGAGTGGCACGCCGCCGGGATAAGGCCCCTCAGAGACAGGGTCCGTGCCGCCCTTTTCGATACCTTGGGCCACCTCGTGGTTGGTGCCGAGTTCCTGGACCTCTTCGCCGGGACCGGTGCCGTGGGGCTCGAGGCCCTCTCCCGGGGCGCGCGCCGCGCCATCTTCGTGGACTCCTCCCCCAAGGCCATCTCCATCATCCGCGCCAACCTGAAGAAGCTCCGCTACGAGGATCGGGCCGAGGTGATCCGTGCGGATGCCCTGGAGGCCATCCGCCGCTTCCACAAGAGGGGCAGGCGGTTCGACCTCATCTTCATGGGAGCACCTTACTCCCGCGGCCTCACCCAGGAAGCCCTGAGAACCATCGCCGCCTATCCCATCCTCAGGCCCGGTGGCGTACTCATCGCCGAGATCCATAAATCCGAGGAGCTCAAGGAGCGCTACGGCGACCTCGAGCTCATCCAGGACAGGGATTACGGGGATTCCCGCCTCCTCTTCTACTCCCTGGCCGAAGGGGCCTCTGGGCCGTAGAATCGCCCAAAGGAGGCACCCCTTGGGGAAGCCCCTGATCCTCATCACAAATGACGACGGATACCTCGCCCCCGGGCTTCTGGCGCTGAGGGAGGAGCTCTCGGAGGTGGGCGAGGTCTGGGTCCTGGCCCCCGACCGCAACTGGTCCGCCGCCTCCCGCACCCGGGTCTTCCACAAGCCCCTCAGGGTGTCCCCGGTCAGGCTTCCGGATGGGGTGGTGGTCCACATCACCAACGGTTCCCCCTCCGATTGCGTGTCGCTTGCCCTTTTGGGCCTCGCGCCGCGGAGGCCGGACATCGTGGTCTCGGGGATAAACGCCGGGGCCAACCTCGGCCGGGACGTGACCTACTCCGGGACCGTGGCCGCTGCCATGGAGGCCGCCCAAGCCGGGGTGCAGGCCATCGCCGTCTCCCAGGATTTGGGTCCCGAAGAGGGGGATAGGGAGGAGCCGGACTACCGCAGGGCCGCCCGCATCGCGGCGGGGCTCGTGGAGCTCCTCCTCGGGGAGAAGCCCCTCCCACCGGGGACCCTCCTCAACGTGAACGTACCCTTGGGCGAGCCTAAAGGGCTACGGGTCACCCGCCTCGGGACGAGCATCTGGCGGGATTACCTCGTCAAGGGGAAGGACCCCAGGGGGCGCGATTACTACTGGCTCGCTGGGGAGATGATGACCTCTCCCCCTCCGGGCGAGGAGGACACCGACGTTTGGGCGGTCTTCTCGGGGTACGTCTCGGTGACTCCGCTACAGCTCGACCTCACCGACCACAGGCTCCTGGAGGAGCTCCGCCCCTGGGAGACCAAGATCACCCTGCCCTCACGATAGTCCATATCCCCAGAGCGATAAACGCCGCCCCAGCCGCGTAATGGATCCCCCGCATGGCGCCATGCGGAAGGTACCGGTGCAGGACCGCTCCGAGCCCCACCGCGATGGCCGTACTCAAAAGCAAGGCCGCTCCGGCACCGATCAAAACCGCCCAGGGGTTTCTGCTCGAGGCCAGGGCGAAGACCGCCAATTGGGTCTTGTCCCCTAGCTCCGCGAGGAATATCGCCCAAAACGCCGCCACCACCGCTTCCCAGGATATCACCACGGCCTGGGAAATATAAAGGGCAACGGGAGGGAATAAAAGCCGATCGGCTGGATCTTTTTATCGGGTGAAACCGCGACTGGCTTCAGGTTGTAATTTTGTTGTACGATCATTTACCTCTCAGGAAAGGCGGGTGTTTGCATGATGAGGAAATTTCCCTCGTTACTGTTCCTTCCCCTCCTTTTGGGCCTGATCCTCTTCCCGGGCGGGATACTTGCCCAGGAAGGCGGTTACGAGCCCTTCCTCGACGACGTAGTCCAGATAGCCCAGGCCGATGCCCAAGCCGCCGCCCAGGCCGCGGCCCGCGCCCAGGCCGCCGCTTCGGAGGCCGAGAAGCTCCTCGGAGAGATAGATGACACCCTGGCGGGGCTCCTGGAAAACGCCGCCAAGGCCTCCTCCTCAGCCCAGGCCACGGCCCAAGCGGTGGCGGAGCTCGAGGCCGAAGCCAAGGCCGCGGTGGAGGCGTTCCTGCAGGTCTGCTCCGAGGCCGTGGCCTCGGAGCAGACCTGCAG
>JALVLL010000021.1 GCA_027027485.1 Candidatus Bipolaricaulota bacterium
TAAGCGAACTAGACCCCGCTTCCACGGTGATCACCGTGTCCGCGGTGGGTGCCCCCGCAGCCCGGGAGAAGTACGTACGCGTCATGGACTACGTCCGTACGGTGGAGATGATGGAAGAGGCCTTGGGGGAGCCCGTCTCTGGCTTGATAACCAATGAGATGGGAGGTCTGGCCTCGGTGAACGGGCTCGTTCAGTCGGCGGTTCTGGAGATACCGGTAGTGGACGCTCCCTGCAACGGCCGGGCCCATCCGTTGGCTGCCATGGGTGCCCTGGGTTTGGAAAACGATCCCGATTACATCGCGATTCAAGCCGCACGGGGTGGGGATCCGGAGCGAGGCCGTAGGGTGGAACTCACGGTCCGGGGGAGCTTGTCGTGTTGCAACGCCCTGGTGCGGGAAGCTTCCGTACACGCCGGAGGCATCGTGGCCGTGGCCCGTAACCCCGTCACGGCCTCTTATCTAGAAAACCACGCCGCCGTGGGGGCGATGCGGGCGGTGATCTCCTTGGGGCGGTCCTTGAAGGAAGGACGAGAGCGGGGAGCGTCGTTGGCGGAGGTGATCGCCCGGGAGCTCGGGGGCGATATCGTGGCCACGGGCAGAGTAGAGGCCGCCGAGCTCGCCACCAGAGGGGGGTTCGACATCGGAAGCATCCATATAGAAGGAATATATGCTGCTTGAGCAAAAAGGGACGCGCTTGTTCACCTTTCCGGACCTCATCGTCCTCGTGGACCGGGAGGATAACCGTCCCTTGACCAGCGCTGAGGTAAAGGAAGGGATGGAGGTGACCGTGATTGGGGTGCAAAAGGAAAGGCTCATCCTCGGAGCAGGGATGCGAAATCCCCAACTCTTCCGTCAAGTAGAGGAAGCGATCGGGAAAACCATGATACCCTACGTATTCGGGGAGGGAAGATGCTGAGGGAGGTAATGGAGGCCATGGAGCTCCTTTGGGGACCGGATGCGAGCGGCCATGCCGCCCGGGAATGGCTCATCGAGAAGGGCCTCGAACCCAGCGAGGTGGAAGTGACCCACATCGAGGGGGAAAGGGGCGGGACCGACTTCATCAAGGTCCAAATATCCTCTCAGGGGACCGGCCCGATCCTGGGGATCATTGGGAGACTCGGGGGCGTGGGGGCAAGACCCGAAAGAATCGGTCTTGTTTCCGACGCCGACGGTGCCATCGTGGCATTAGCATGCGCGGCAAAGCTTGCCCGTATGCGTGCCCGGGGCGATGCCCTTCCCGGAGAGGTGATCGTGGCCACACACATATGCCCCAACTCCCCTGTAATCCCACATGAGCCCGTACCCTTCATGGGAGCCCCGGTGGACATCGCCACCATGAACCGCTACGAGGTGGACCCCAAAATGGAAGCCATCCTCTCCATCGATACCACTAAAGGCAACTGGGTCATCAACCGCCGCGGATTCGCCATCACCCCCACGGTGAAGGAGGGTTACATCCTCAGGGTGAGCGAAGATCTTTTGGAGATCATGCGCTATGTCACCAACGAGCCACCGGCGGTCCTCCCCATCACCACCCAGGACATCACCCCCTACGGGAACGGGCTTTTCCACATAAACAGCATCATGCAGCCAGCCACCGCCACCTCCGCCCCAGTGGTGGGGGTGGCCACCACCGCCTGCATCCCCGTCCCCGGCTGTGCCACCGGTGCCAACCAGGTGGTGGACCTGGAGTCGGCGGCGCGGTTCTGTGTGGAGGTGGCCAAGTACTTCACCGCCGGCCGGATCCGGTTCTACGATCCCGCGGAGTTCCGGCGGCTCCTGGAGCTATATGGCCCCATGAGGCACCTGCAGACCCTGGGAAAGGGGAAGGATTGAAGAGGCTCGGCCTCATAACCATCGGCCAAAGCCCCAGGGACGATGTCGTCCCCGAAATCCAGCGGTTCCTCCCCACCGGGGTGCGGATACGCGAGGCCGGGGCCCTGGACGGCCTCTCCGCGGAGGAAATCGCCGCCCACCCCCCGCGTTCCCCGGAACGCACCCTGATAACCCGGCTGCGCGACGGAACGGAAGTGGCGGTGGATTCGGAGTTCATCCATGAACGCCTGCAAGGGATCATCGAGGAGCTGGAGGACGAGGTGGACCTCTTGGGGCTTCTCTGTTCGGGGAGCTTCCCGAGGTTC
The DNA here is from genome assembly GCA_027027485.1 of Candidatus Bipolaricaulota bacterium. Lineage (GTDB taxonomy): Bacteria > Bipolaricaulota > Bipolaricaulia > Bipolaricaulales > Bipolaricaulaceae > JALVLL01. The sequence continues at coordinate 2,141 of JALVLL010000021.1, forward strand.
CGGTGTCGGGTGCCGCTCCTTGTCCCCCACGTGCTGTTACGGGGGGTCCTCTCCGCCCTCCTCCTTCCCGGTCCCTTGGGGGTACTGGTCCCCTCCCCCCAACAGGTGACCCCGGCGGTGGAGGAGCTTAAGGGGTGGGGCATCGCGGCCGTGGGGTGTGCCGTGTCGCCCTATCGGGGGGAAACCCGGAAGGCGCTTGCGGAGAAGGTCTCCTTCCTGCGGGAAAACGGGGCCGCGGCGGTGCTCCTCAACTGCTTCGGTTACGGGGAGGAGCTGCGGGGCTTCCTCCGTGAATCCCTGAAGGTACCTGTGATAGCGGTGCGGAGCCTCTTCGCCCGGGTTCTGGCGGAACTTTTGTAGTCGACCATGACCGAGCCCTGACCCCCGGAAGGCCCTTCCGCCTTTCGGGTTGCGTTGCCGTTCAGTCCGAGGGAGCCCCGGTGGCCATCAGGGCCGCAAGCAGTATCCGCACCGCCTGTACCTCTTCCGAAGCACGCCGTGGCCTGGGCGCGGGCTCCGGCGATGTAACGCTTATAACTCGCGATCTTCCCCTTCCAACCGTGGACGGCGTCCAACAGGTCTTTCACCGCGGCCTCTGCCGCATGGGCCGCCCGCCAGGCTTCCGTGGCGGCTTCCCGGTCTTTCCCCTCTAGGGTCCGCGTTACCGACACGTCTTTTCCCACAACCCTTTGGAGGAGGGCGCTGGCGGTCTGGGCATGCATGCGGGCCCCGCTGTAAGGAGGCGGGTACACCGCGATGGTCATGGACACCCCGATGGCCTGCACCTCTGCCCGGGCGGCTTCGAGGGCTCGCCGGGAGGATTCCAGCGCCGTTTGCATTTCGGCACCCGCTTCGGCGGCGAGGTTAAGGGCTGTTTCAGCCAACGGCTTCAGATCCTCTTCAGGGCCCCCAAGAATGGCCTCCGCCAGCTCGGACATGCGATCGACGATCAGGCCCGTTTGTTTCGTCAAGGACTCGATCTCACCTACAGCTGTCTCCATAGCGACGAGGCGCGCCTGGCCCCAATCCAGGAACTCCTGGAGGAGTCGGGCCTCCGTCCTGCCGGCGTCCTCCGCGCGGTGTCTAGCACTCTAACTCACGACATAAAAACAATCTTGTGTTCTATTTTCGAGTGTTTAAAAAGGGGGCGCATCGCGCCCCCTCCCTTTCCATCATAGTGAATGGTGGGTCTATCCTTTGATCTCGATCGCGGCCTGGGCGGCGGCCAGGCGCGCGATGGGAAGCCGGCAGGGAGAGCAGGAGACGTAATCCAGCCCCACCTCGTGGCAGAAGTGGACCGAGCGGGACTCGCCCCCGTGCTCGCCGCAGATCCCCACCTCGAGGTCCGGCCGGGTCTTCTTGCCCCTTTCGGTGGCGATCCGCACAAGCTCCCCCACCCCCCTCGTGTCCAGGGTGGCGAAGGGATCGTCGGGAAGGACCTTCCTCTCGATGTACTCCCCGATGAACTTGGCCACGTCGTCCCGGGAGAAGCCGAAGGTCATTTGCGTCAGGTCGTTGGTGCCGAAGGAGAAGAACTGGGCCTCACGGGCGATCTCGTCGGCGGTGAGGGCGGCCCTGGGGACCTCGATCATGGTGCCCACCTGGTAGCGGATCTCGACCCCTTCCTCATCCATGACGCGCTTGGCCACCCGGTCCACCATCTGGCGCATCTCGCGCATCTCGTTAACGTGCGCCACAAGCGGGATCATCACCTTGGGGTATGGGTTCTTCCCGCGCTTTATCAGCCTCGCGGCGGCGCGGAAGATGGCCTCGGCCTGCATCTCGTAGATATCCGGATGGGTGATCCCAAGCCTCACCCCGCGGTGGCCGAGCATGGGGTTCATCTCCCGCAGGGCTTCGACCCTAGCCCTGAGCTCCTCGGGCGTGATCCCGAACTCCCGGGCGAGCCTCTCGATCTTCTCGGCTTCCTCGGGCTTGGGGAGGAACTCGTGGAGCGGCGGATCGAGGAGCCTTATGATCACGGGCTTTCCGTCCATCACCTCGAGGATCCCCTCGAAGTCCTCCACCTGCATCTCGGAAAGCTTCCTCAGGGCCTCGGACCGCTCCTTGTGGTCCTTGGCGATCAGTGCCCGCTGCATGTGGGGGAGGCGGTCCTCGGCGAAGAACATGTGCTCGGTGCGGCAGAGGCCGATCCCTTCAGCCCCGAAAGCCAGGGCGATCTGGGCCTGGTCGGGCTTGTCGGCGTTGGCCCGCACCCCGAGCTTCCTCCGCTCGTCGGCCCAGGACATGAGCTCGGCGAAGACCCTGTAGATGGGGGCTTCGTCGGGGGACTTCTTCCTCTCGATGAGGACCTGGATCACCTCGGAAGGCTGTGTGCGCACTTGTCCCTCGAGGACCTCGCCGGTGAAGCCGTCGATGGAGATCCAATCGCCCTCCTTCAGGACAACGCCGCGGGCCCTCACGGTGCGGCTGTCGTAGTCGATCTCAAGCTCCTCACAGCCCACCACGGCGACCTTGCCCTCCTGGCGGGCCACCACCGCGGCGTGGGAGGTGAGGCCCCCCCGGGCGGTGAGGATCCCCGCCGAAGCGAGCATCCCCTCGATATCCTCCGGGGAGGTCTCCTCCCGCACCAGGACCACCGGCCCCTCCTTGGCCATCCTCACGGCATCGTCGGGGAAGAAGGCGATGCGGCCGGTGGCGGCGCCGGGGCCCGCGGCGAGGCCCTTGGCGATCACCTTGGCCTTCTTCTTCTCCTCGGGATCGAAGATGGGCTGCAGCAGCTGATAGACCTGCTCGGCGGGGTTTATCCTGAGGATCGCTTCCTCTCTGGTGATCAGTCCCTCACGCACCATGTCCACGGCGATCCTGACGGCGGCGAACCCGGTGCGCTTTCCGGTGCGGGTCTGGAGCAGATAGAGCTTCCCGTCCTCGATGGTGAACTCCATGTCCTGCATGTCCCGGTAGTGCTTCTCCAGGATATCCCGCACCTCCAAAAGCTGCTTGTAGACCTCGGGCATCTCCCGCTCGAGCTCCTGGATGGGCTTGGGGGTGCGGATCCCGGCCACCACGTCCTCGCCCTGGGCCGCCAGCAGGTACTCCCCGTAGAGGCGGTTCTCCCCGGTGGCGGGATCTCGGGTGAAGGCCACACCGGTGCCGGAGCGCTCGTTCAGGTTCCCGAACACCATGGCCTGCACGTTCACCGCGGTGCCCATGTCGTCGGGGATCTTGTACTGGCGGCGGTAGACGATGGCCCGCTCGTTGTTCCAGGAGCGGAAGACCGCCCCGATCGCCCCCCAGAGCTGCTCCCAGGGGTCCTGGGGGAACTCCTGGCCCCGCTCCTTGTAGTAAGCCTTGAAGCGCTCCACGAGCTCCTTGAGATCCTCGGCGGAGAGGTCGAGGTCGGTCTCGGCGCCCTTCTCCCGCTTGAACTCCTGCATCAGGCGGTCGAAGGGGTCGCCCCGCTCGTCCTTGAACCCCAGGACCACGTTCCCGTACATGGCGATAAGGCGCCGGTAGGAGTCGTAGGCGAACCGCGGATCGATTCTCCGGGCGATCCCCTCCACCGCCTGGTCGTTCAGGCCCAGATTCAGGATGGTGTCCATCATCCCGGGCATGGACACCGGAGCCCCGGAGCGGACGGAAACGAGCAAAGGGTTCTCGGGATCCCCGAACTTACGGCCGGTCTGCTCCTCGAGAAAAGCGATCCCGGCCTTGACCTCTTCCTCCAGGCCGTCGGGGTACTTGCCCCCGTTGGCGTAGTAATACCGGCACACCTCGGTGGTGATGGTAAAGCCCGGGGGAACGGGGATACCGATCCTGGCCATCTCCGCCAGGTTCGCTCCCTTCCCCCCCAAAAGGTCCTTCATCGCCGCCGAGCCCTCTGCGGTGCCGCCTCCGAAACGGTAGACGTATTTCGCCATCGATTACCTCCTCACCAGCGCCCGGGCGAACTCCCGGGCCCGGAACTCCACGAGATCATCCATCCCCTCCCCCACCCCTACCCAGAGGATGGGGACCCCCAGCTC
>JALVLL010000022.1 GCA_027027485.1 Candidatus Bipolaricaulota bacterium
ACCACCGCGGGCCAGGGATGGCCCGAGCCCTCCCCCTACGACCATTTCCTCTTCGATAAGAAGGTCCGTTTTGTGGGCGATCGGGTGGCGGCGGTGGCGGCGGTCTCCGAGAAGATCGCCGAGGAGGCCCTCAGGCTCATCGAGGTGGAGTACCGGGAGCTCCCCGCGGTCCTGGATCCCAGGGAGGCCACCGCCCCCGGGGCCCCGGTGATCCACGACGAGGGGGACGCCCGGGGGATCCACGACCCCAAAAAGAACATCGCCGCGGCCATCGACATCCGGGTGGGGGATATAGAAGTGGGCTTTTCAGAGTCGGACGTGGTGGTGGAAACCACGTGCGAGTTCCCCTACGTCCAACACGTCCCCATCGAGCCCCACTGTGTGGTGGCGTGGCTCGATGAGGAGGACCGCCTGGTCATCCGTACCTCCACCCAGGTCCCCTTCCACGTGCGGCGGATCGTGGCCCGGGCCCTGGGCCTTCCGCTTTCGCGGATCCGGGTGATAAAGCCCCGAATCGGCGGGGGATTCGGAACCAAACAGGAGATCATCCTGGAAGATGTGGCCGCGGCGCTGGCGCTTCGGGTCCGGAAGCCGGTGGTGATGAAGTACACCCGTGAAGAGGAGTTCGTGGCCGCCCGCACCCGCCACCCCATGGCGGTCCGGGTCAAGCTCGGGGCGAAGAAGGACGGGAAGCTCCACGCCATCGAGATGGATGTCCTTTCCAATACCGGGGCCCACGGCACCCACTCCCTGACGGTACTCTCCAACGTGGGCTCCAAGACCCTCCCCCTATACAACAAGGCCCCTCACATCTGGTTCCACGGGAAGGCGGTATATACGAATCTCCCCGTGGCCGGGGCGTACCGGGGGTACGGCGCCACCCAAGGGTACTTCGCCCTGGAGGTGGCCATGGACGAGCTCGCCGAAAAGCTGGGCGTGGACCCCTTGGAGCTCAGGCTCAAAAACCACATCCGCGCCGGCGAATCATCCCCCATCTTCGAGAAGATCGGGGAGGGCCGCGAAGGTAAGGCCCAAGTGGTGAAGTCCTGCGCCCTGGAGGAGTGTATCCGGGAGGGCGCCAAGCGCATCGGCTGGTACGAGAAGCGAGGGAAGCGGATCCGCGACGGAAACTGGGTCCACGGGGTGGGGATGGCCATCGCCATGCAAGGTTCAGGGATCACCGACATCGACATGGCCGCGGCCACCGTCATCATGAACGAGGACGGGACCTTCAGGTTGCTCGTAGGCGCCACCGATTTGGGCACTGGCTCCGATACTATCCTTGCCCAGATCGCCGCCGAGACCCTGGGGGTGCCGGTGGAAGCGATCTCCGTATACTCCTCGGACACCGATTTCACCCCCTTCGACACCGGGGCCTACGCCTCGAGCACCACCTACGTCTCAGGGGGGGCGGTGCTGCGGGCAGCCCAAGAGGTACGACGTCAGATCCTGGAGGTAGCGGCGGATATCCTGGGAGAGGATCCCGATGCCTTGGAGCTCCGGGACGGCAAGGTGGTGAGCACGGTATCAGGGAAGGAAGTCCCCCTCTCCGAGGTGGGACATCGGGCGATGTACGTCACCGACCAGCGGCACATCATCGGCACAGCCTCCTTCGTGGCCCCCGAGTCCCCGCCCCCCTTCGCCGCCTTCTTCGCCGAGGTGGCGGTGGACGTGGAGACGGGGGTGGTCCGTGTGGTGAAGTTCGTGGGGGCCGCCGACTGTGGGACCCCGATAAACCCGAAATTGGCCGAGGGCCAGCTCGAGGGGGCCATCGTCCAGGGGATCGGCCACACCCTGTATGAAGAGATGCTCTTCTCGCCCCGGGGCGGGGTGCGCAACCCGAACCTCTTCGACTACCGGATCCCCACCGCGGCCGATGTCCCCGATATCGAGGTGGTGCTCGTCCCCACGGAGGAGCCCACGGGCCCGTACGGGGCGAAGTCCATCGCCGAGATCGGGATCAACGGCCCGGCCCCGGCCATCGCCAACGCCATTTACGATGCGGTGGGGGTGAGGCTCTACCGCATCCCCTTCACCCCGGAACGGGTCCTCGAAGCCATGCGGGGGAGATGACGATATCGTCCTAAAAAGCGAGCAAAAACGGTCGTCTTTAACTGGCCCGGCGGGGCTTACCTAACCTTCTCCCCACCACCGTGGCCAGGGTGACCATCACCGTAGAGATGGCGATCATCAGGATCCCCAGGGCCGAGACCTGGCCCCAGAGGCTATCGTCGGCGAAGCGAAGGATCTGGACCGCCAGCACCTCCGTCCCCGGCCGGGATAACACCGCCGAGAGGCTTAGCTCCCGTAAGAACATGCTCGCCATGAGGATCCATCCCGATACCATCCCCGGGATCGCCAATGGGATCACCACCCGCCGGAAGGTGTGGAGGAACCCGGCACCCGCCACCTTGGAGGCCTCCTCAAGGTCCTCGCTTATCTGGATGAAGGTACTGGTGAGGGGACGGATCCCATAGGGGAGGTAGGTGGCGATGTACCCGATGAGCAACGCCCAGATGGTGGCATAAAGGGGCGTCCGCACGAAGAACCACATGAACCCGATGCCGATGACGAGGCCGGGAAAGGAGAAGGAGAAGAACGCCAGGCTTTCCAAAAGAGCGCTCCCCGCGGACTTCACCCTGACGATGATGTAGGAAACGAAGGTGGAAAGGAGGATTCCCAAGCTCGCTCCCACCAGCGCGAGGAAGACGCTGTTTTTGAGGGCACGCAGCGAAAGGGGGTCCTTGAGCACATAGTTCCAGTGCTTAAGCGTTATCATCCCCAATGCCTTGGCGCTTGGAGGCATGACATAGGGAATCAAGGAGACGTAAAGGAGGACCAAAACCGGGATGACGATCAGCACCAGGAAAATGAGGGCGGTGAGCAAGCTCAAGGGATACCGCCATTTCCCTAACCCGATTATGGTGGGTTTGTAACCCCGCGCTGAGATGGTCACGTAACGCTCGGTCTGCGCCGTAAGACGCCGGTACACGTAGACCAATATCGTGGAGGTAACGAGGACGCTCACCCCCACCGCGGCGGCCCGCCCGTAATCGGGCATGAACCCGAGGCTGATCAGCCGGTAGATATAGGTGGTGAGCACATACACCCTCCCCGGCATACCGATCACCGAGGGGACGGCGAACGCCGCGAGGCTACGCACGATCACCAGGGCCAAGGAGGCGAGGATGGCGGGCCTGAGGATGGGAAACGTCACCTTCCTCAATGCCCGGAGCTTGGATCCGCCGCTTACCCAAGCCGCCTCCTCCAGCGAGGCATCGAAGGATGACATGGCAGGGGCGATGATGAGATACGCGATAGGGAGGTCCAAAAGTCCCTCCACCATGATCATCCCGCCCAGGGTATAGATGTCGAAAAGCGACCGCTTTAACCCGAAGACCTCCCGCAAAAGGAGGTTCAGGATCCCGTTCGAGGGGTTCAAGAGGAGGACCCAGCTCGTGGCGAAGACGATGTGGGGGATCATCATCGGGGTGATGGAGATCAGGTGGAAAACCCCTTTCAGCGGGATGTCGGTCCGAACGTTCAGATAAGCTAATACAAGGGCGAGGGCCGTGGCGAAGAGGCTTGCCCCTACGGTGAAGGCCACGGTGTTCAGGAGGATTCGGGGAAGCGAGGGGTCGGTGTAAACCCGGATGTACTTTTCCACTGTGAAGGCCCCGAAGGCACCGATCCCCCGGGAGAAGCTCCCCAGGATGAGCATCAGGACGGGCCCCACCGTTAGACACCCCACTACCACGATCAGGACGAGGGTCATGAAAGACATACTTGAACGGAACATGATTCCCCTCATTCCCTCAGCACATGGCAGCGGGACGGGTCGAGGAAGACAACGACCTCATCGCCTTCCTTGATGGGTGAGGTGGGGCTCGCCTTCACTGCCAGCACGAGCCCGTCTATCCTCACCTCGCCCTCGTAGCTTTCCCCGATGAAAAGGAGCGAGCTCACCTCCCCGCGAAAGACGTTCACGTCCCGGGGTTGGGAGTCACCCTTCATGAGCTCGATGGCCTCGGGGCGGACGCAGACCACGGCCTCCTCCCCAGGAGAGAGATCGGTTTCCTCACCACAGGTTATGGGACCGATGGGGGTGGAAACGCGGGTATAGCCCTCCCCCACCGATTCCACGACCCCCTCGATGAAGTTGGCCTTGCCGATGAAGTCCGCAACGAACCTGTGCTTGGGCTTGAAGTAGATATCCGTGGGGGCCCCCACCTCAACCACTACGCCTTCCCGCATCACCGCCACGAGGTCGGAGAGGGTGAGGGCCTCCAGCCGATCATGGGTCACGTAGACGGCGGTGATACCGAGTTCGGTGAGGAAGCGTCGCAGTTCCTTTCGGGTCTCCTCGCGGAGCTTGGCATCGAGGTTGGAGAGCGGTTCGTCGAAAAGGATCACCTTGGGCTCGGAAACGAGTGCCCGGGCCAGGGCCACCCGTTGCTGCTGTCCGCCGCTCAGGGCGGTGGCGGGACGGTTCTCGAGTCCCTCGAGCTTCACGAACCTGAGGGTCTCCCTGACCCGGCGGCGGATCTCCTCCTTCGGCACCCTGCGGACCTGTAGGGGGTAGGCTACGTTGTCGAACACCGTCATATGGGGCCAGATAGCATAGGTCTGGAATACCATGCCGATCCCCCGCTTGTTCGGGGGCACGAAGATGCGGCGCTCCTTGGACCAAACCACCGTATCGCCGATGGCGATCTCCCCCGTATCCGGGGTCTCCAACCCCACGATGCATCGGAGCAGGGTGGTCTTGCCGCATCCCGAGGGCCCAAGCAGGGTGAAGATCCTATTGGCCGGGATAATGAGGTCTATGCCTTTCAGGGCCTGGACCTCCTCCCCGGAAGGGGAGCGGAATACTTTGGTTAACCCCTCTATCCTTATCTCCATATCCCGAACCTATGGGGAGCGGGTGCGCCCATGGAGCTTACCCGCCGAAGATCTCGCGGAACTTCTCGGCCCAGTACTCCAGCTCTTCCTCGGAGAGGGTGCGCACCGGGAGGACCGTGGCGTCCTTTATCCCCTCGATGGGGGGATAGACCCCTGGGTAGAGCACGTACTCGCCCACGTGGGTCACCAGGAGCCTCATCGCCTCCTCGGAGAGCCAATAGTCGATGAAGAGCCGGGCCGCGTTGGGGTGGGCCGCGACGCTGGAGAGCGCGATCCCCCGGGGGGTCCCGAGGAGGGGCTGTTCCAGCCTGGCCCAGTCCAGGGGCGCGGGGGCCTTGGTGATGATGTACTTCGGCATGGAGATCCCGATGGGGCGCTCCCCGGTCTCGATGGGGCCAGGGGTGGGGCCGAAGGACTTAACGAACATCGGTTTGTTGGCCGCCAGACCCCGCAGGAAATCCCACCACTCTTCCTCGGACTCGAAGACCTTCTCCTTGAGGCCGATGAGCCAGGAGATGGTGGTGGCGTGTGAGGTGGGGTTGGGCATGACGATCTTGCCGTACCACTTCGGATCCGTGAGGTCCTGATAGCGAGTGGGCGCCTCATCCGGGGAGAGGATCTCCTTGTTGTAGATGATTCCGACGTATTCGATCCCGAAGATCTGTATGATGCCGTCTGGATCCCTGGTCCACTCGGGATAGGCGCTCGCCACCGGGGAGGTGTACGGGGCCAGCACCCCTTGTTTCTTCAGGATCTCAAGGATGGGAACCGGCGCTTGGAGGACATCGGCGAGCAGTTTCCCGGCCTGGAACTCGGTGAGCACGGTGGGGAGATACTTTGAAGTGGAGATGCGCGTATACTCTGCAATTATTCCGTACTTTTCATGGAAAGCCTCCATTATGGGTTCTACTGCAGTGATATTGGCGTAGAAGACAACCTTTCCCTCCTGAATCGCCTTCTGTAGGCGCTCGTCCTCCTGTGGGAACGCCAAAAACGAGGTGACAAGCAACAAACCAACGAGGACAATTGACCACCGTTTCATAAAACCTCCTTTCCTTCGGTTGCACCCGCTCCCCATGGTCCCAGCTCCCAATGTGTTGCAGATTATTGTGACGTAAATGGCGGATGTCAACCGAAATCCAGTACATCCCAAAGACACATAAGGAAAATCAAGCGGTGGAGACACGGGGACAGCACCCCGCG
>JALVLL010000023.1 GCA_027027485.1 Candidatus Bipolaricaulota bacterium
CTTCTTCAAGGCGTTTACCTCCCGCTCATACCGGGAAATTTCGATCTCGACTTCTGCTAGCTTCGCCTCCTTCTCCGCGACCTGCGAGCCGATCTCCGAGAGATCGGATTCCAGCTCCGCAACTTCCTTTTTGAGGCTATCGACTTCGGCTTTGAGCGAGGCGATCCTTTGTCTGAGGGAGATGTGCGCGGAGTTCAAAACCTGATCGAAAGTCTTTAATTCGGGAAGTTTCTTTAACTCCTCCGGGGAGAGCTCTTTCCCCAGGGCCAACTCCCAAAAGCTTTCCTTGGGAATCGAGCGTTCCAGTGTGAAAAAAAGCGGTTCCTTCGAAAAGGACGTTTGCAGGGAGGAAAGTTCGGCCTCCTTAAAGGAAAGGCTCCTGCGTTTGTCCTCGAGTATGGAAAGGATCTGCTTGTATTCCGTTTTCAGGGCCTCCATTTCCGCCCTGAGGACTTCGGGCCGGTTCTCTTGGAGGTAACGTTTGTATTCGTTCTCCTTTGCTCGGAACTCTTGGTCTATCTCCTCGAGGCTCTCTTTGAAGTAGGAATAAGACTGTGCGGTCCTCGTGAGGAAAAGCTCCGTATTACGCTCGATGAACTTGCGGGCCCACACCTCGGCGATCTCCTTGAGCTTCCGAGGATCTCTCCCTTTCAGCGAGACCTTCAGATGGAGGGGAAAACGGCCCGGGAACTCGGCTCCAGGTCTCTCCGGCGCCATGACCTTGGCCTCGAGAGAGCTTCTCAAGTCTTCAACACTTGGGCCATTCCCTTTGGGAAATACCTCGTTTATGACTTCTTCCAGGAGATCTCCGGCCAAAGCCAAGGAACGGTACGTTTCCGGCGAATACACCGTTCCCGTGATTTCCTCTCCTTCGTAAATCGGTGGAAAGATCAAGAGACCGAGTTCGGTTTGATATATCGGCTTAGTCGTAAATGAAATGATGGCCGCCACGCCAACGGCCGCAAAGAATGTAGCGAGGACGATCCATTTCCCCCGCCAAAGGACACGAAGATAATCCCGCAGGTCGATCTCGTAGTAATCTAGCTCTTCTCGCCGCGGATGATCCGGCGAAGCTCCTCCAGGCGCTCCCTTATTTTCCGTTCCCATCCGGCCTCCTTGGGTCGATAGTACTGCCTTCCCGAAAGGGATGGGGGAAGGGACTCCATGGGCGCCACCCCTTCCGCGTAGTCGTGAGCATACCGGTAGCCCTCGCCGTAGCCAAGTTCCCTCATGGTCTCGGTCACGGGGTTCCGCAGATGTAGTGGTACTGGCTCGTTTGCGGTGCGCTGCACATCGGCCTTGGCTTCCTCGAAACCCACATAGAGGGCGTTGGACTTGGGCACCAACGCGAGATACGCCGCGGCCTCGGCCAAAGCCAGATCCGCCTCCGGCATCCCCACGTACTCCACCGCCTGGGCCGCCGCCACCGCCACCCGCAGGGCGTTCGGATCCGCTAGCCCCACGTCTTCGGTGGCGATGCGGATGAGCCTCCTGGCGATGTACCGGGGGTCCTCCCCCGACTCCAGCATCCGCGCAAGCCAATAAAGCGCCGCGTCGACATCTGAGTTCCGGATCGACTTGTGCAGGGCCGAGATCAGGTTGTAGTGCTCCTCCCCGGCCCGGTCGTAACGCGGGGCCTTGCGTCCCAAAGCCCGCTCCACCGCCTCCAGGGCGATCTCCCCCTCCCCGTAGGCCAGAACCACCGTCTCCAGGGCGGAAAGGAGGCGCCTTGCGTCCCCATCGGCGTACCGCACCAGGAAATCCTCGGCCTCCGGCCGCAGGGAAACCCTCCCCCCATAGCCGCGCTCGTCCTCCAGGGCCCGCCGCAGAAGGACCCGCAGATCGTCCTCGGAGAGGGGCTCGAACACGAAGAGCTGGGCCCGGGAAAGGAGGGCCGAGCGCAGGACGAACGAGGGGTTCTCCGTGGTGGCGCCGATGAAGTAAACGGAGCCCTCCTCCAAATAGGGAAGGAGCACGTCCTGCTGGGCCCGGTTGAAGCGGTGGATCTCGTCCAGGA
>JALVLL010000024.1 GCA_027027485.1 Candidatus Bipolaricaulota bacterium
TCAAAAAGCCCGTAACCACGTATTTGGGGTTTTCAATACCACCGCTAACACCACTTTCCCCAAGGTTTACACATCCTTCCGTAGCTGGATTCCGAAGGAGAACGTATCGCGGGACTACCCCGTCAAACGGTCCCGCCTAAGCCGACACGCCCCACTTCGGTGGACCAGTGTACCGCCTCGGCCGACCCGTTACGAACCCCGTCTTGTGTCTTTCATTCGGTGGCGAAGGGGAGGACCCAAACCTCCAGCTTCTCCGGAAGAGTCTCCGGGGACACGGTAACCCGGGGCGAATCGAACTCCCGCACCGTCCATCCTTCGGCCCGGGCGAGCTCGAGGAAGCCGTCCAGGGGAGCGATCTCCTTCCAGGGACAGTACCCCTCCACGTAATAGTGCATAGGGAGCACCACCCGCACCGAGGGGAGCTGCTTTATCACCTGGACCGCCTCGGAGGCGTCGATGGTGAAGTACCCCCCAACGGGGATCATGAGGACCTGCACATTCCCCAGGGCCTCGATCTGCTTTCGGGTCAGGGGGCGGCCGAGGTCGCCTAGGTGCGCGAAACGGACCCCGCCGAGATCGAAGGCGAACATGCACACGAGGCCCTGGCCGTGGCCCGATTTGGTGACGTGGGAGGCCTCCACGAATGTCACCTTGAGCCAATCGGTGATCTTCCAGGTACCCTCCATGACCCGCTTCTTTTTATCGAAAGGCCAAACCAGGATAGGGTTTCCCAGCACGCGGTCCTTCTCCCCGTAGCACCAGGGGCAGTGGTCGATGTGCCCGTGGGTGATGAGCACCACGTCCGCCGGCTTGGGAAGGGCGGGGTAGAGCACGTATGAGGCGTACGGATCTATCATCACGATCTTCCCTTGGTACTCCAGGGTGAAGCAGGAGTGCCCCAGGTAGGTGATCTCCACCTCCGCTGCCATGCCGCCTATTAAGGCCCCGAACAACATCGAAAGGACGACCAACTTCCTCATCGTTCACCTCCGAGAGATGATACCACCCGGTGCCATACCCACGGTCCCAAAAACCCTTGAGCTGGGATCTGTATCCGCGGCTGTATGGGATGGGATCTTCAGCTAAAATCGTTTGCGATTGCCATGGATTCCCGGGAGCTTAGGCGCGCGTTCCTGGAGTTCTTCGAGAGCAAGGGCCACGTGGTCCTTCCCTCCTCCTCCCTCGTCCCCGACGACCCCACCCTCCTTTTCACCTCGGCCGGTATGGTTCAATTCAAGGACATCTTCTGGGGCAAGGTCCCCCCGAAATACCCCCGGGTCACCACCTGCCAGAAGTGCTTCCGCACCACCGACATCGAGCGCGTGGGTACCACCGCCTACCATCACACCTTCTTCGAGATGCTGGGGAACTTCTCCTTCGGGGATTACTTCAAGGAGGGGGCGATAAAATACGCCTGGGAGTTCCTCACCCAGGTCCTCTCCCTCCCCAAGGAGCGCCTCTGGGTCTCGGTTTACGAGGAGGACGACGAGGCTTATTCGATCTGGCGCGATCTCATCGGGATCCTGCCCGAGAGGATCGTGCGCCTCGGGAAAGAACACAACTGGTGGGGGCCGGTGGGGGGGCAGGGGCCCTGCGGCCCCGACACCGAGATCTTCTGGGACTGGGGCGAGGAGTATTCCTGCGGTCCCGATTGCAAAGGCCCCGCCTGCGACTGCGATAGGTTTTCGGAGATCTGGAACCTGGTCTTCATGCAGTACGATGCCCAGCCCGACGGGACGCTCAAGGAGCTTTCCCGCAAGAACATCGATACCGGCATGGGCCTCGAGCGCACCACCGCGGTGCTCGAAGGAGTGATGTCCGACTTCGAGACAGATCTTTTCCGCCCCATCTGCAAGGAGATCGAGGCCCTCTCCCCGAAGGCTAGGGAGCTCGTGAGCCAGCGGAACTTGGTGGCTGACCACGTCCGGGCCCTGGTCTTCCTCATCGCCGACGGGGTCCTCCCGGGGAACGAGAAGCAGGGGTATGTGTTGCGGCGGGTGCTGCGGCGGGCGGTGCGGGCCGCGGACCGCCTGGAGCTCCCCGAGGGGATCCTGGTGCGGTTGGTGGACCCAGTGGTGGCCACCCTGGGGGATATCTACCCCGAAATCGTGGAGCGCCGGAAGCTCGTGGAGGAAGTAATCGCCCAGGAAGAACGGGCATTCCGGCGGACCCTCCGGGCAGGCGAGGCCCTCCTGGAGGAGGCCCTCTCCAAGCTCAAACCGGAGGATGTCCTTCCCGGCGAGGTGGTCTTCGAGCTATACGACACCTACGGCTTCCCGGTGGAGCTCACCGAGGAGATCGCCCGGGAGCGGGGGATAGCGGTGGATCGGGAGGGGTTCGAGCGGGAGATGGAGAAACAGCGTGCCCGTTCCCGCAAGGTCTCCACATATGAGGCCAAGGTGGCCGTGAAGGACCCGGGCGCCCTCGAGCCCACGGCCTTCCGCGGTTACACCGAGCTCGAGCTCGAGGCGGACCTCTCCGCCATCCTGGACGCCGAAGGCGAAAGCCGAAGGGAGGCCGGCGAGGGCGAATGGAAGTTCGTCTTCCCCGAAACGCCCTTCTACGCCGAGGCCGGAGGGGAGATCGCCGACACGGGCCGGATCGAGAACCTCTCCCGCCACGGGGTCGCCGAGGTCACGGACGTCCAGAAGGTGGACGGGACCTTCCTCCACATCGTGCGGGTCACTTCGGGCGAGTTCAGGGTGGGGGACCGCTGTCGCCTGGAGGTGGATAAGGAGCGCCGCCGGGGGATCGAGCGGGCCCACACCGCCACCCACCTTTTGCACGCGGCCTTGAGGAAACACCTGGGTGAGCACGTGATCCAGGCCGGATCTTGGGTCGGGCCGGAGGAGTTCCGGTTCGACTTCACCCACTTCGCCCCCCTGAGCGCGAACGAACTCGATGAGGTAGAACGTACCGTCAACGAGGCGGTGGTCAGGGATATAGAGCTGAAGTTCCACCTGATGACGCTGGAGGAGGCCAAGGCCTACGGGGCCATCGCCCACTTCGAGGAGGAGTACCGGGGGAAGGAGAAGGTGCGGGTGGTGGAGGTCCCCGGGGTCTCCAAGGAACTATGCGGCGGGTGTCACGTGCGCCGGACCGGGGAGATCGGGCTCTTCCTGATCCTCTCCGAGGAGGGCGTGGCCGCCGGCACCCGGAGGATCCGGGCACTGGTGGGCCTTAAGGCGCGTGACCATGCGGCCGAGATCCGTCGGGACCTCCGGAAGGCGGCGGAGCTCCTGGAAGCCCCCGAGAAGGAACTCATCCCGGCCCTGGAGCGGAAGCTTTCGGAGGTGCGGGAGCTCAAGGCCGAGCTCAAGCGCCTGGAGGAGGAAAGGGCCCTGTCCCTGGCCGATTCCCTCATCGCCAAGGCCGAGGAGGTAAACGGGGTGAAGCTCCTCGGGGCGGTGGTGGAGGGAGGGCCCGAGCGGGCGAAGAAACTCGTCGATACCCTCGCGGAGCGGCTCGGGAAGTGCGCGGTGATCCTGGGGACGGAATCCAATGGCCGGGCGGTGCTCATCGCCAAGGTGGTGGACGCACCGATCTCGGCCGGCGATCTCGTGCGGGTGGCCGCCGAAGCGGTGGGCGGAAAAGGCGGGGGACGCCCCAACTTCGCCCAGGGCGGCGGCCCCAACGCCGAGAAGCTCCCCGAGGCCATCTCCCGCGCCCTGGAGTACGCACGACAGGCCTTCTCATCGGGTTAGGTGAACCCCTTCGGTGCCCTGGCGATCGTGTTCCTTTACGCAGTGGGCACCGCTGTGGCGCTCCCCACACCTACCGAGGCCGTGCTCCTGGCGGTGAAGTACGCCCCGGGATGGGCGGTCATATGTGCGGCGGTGTCGGGCAAAGCCCTGGGTTCCTACCTCATCTTCTGGATCGCCGTGTACATCAAGGGGCTGGAGGGGCTGCGGAACTGGAGGGCGCGCAACCGCTACGCCCGTGCCCTCTTCCGTTTCGGGGAGCGCTGGGTGAACCGCTATGGGCCGCCGGCCCTCTTCTTCCTCCTCCTGATCCCGGGCTTTCCCGACACCGGAGCGATATACCTCGTGGCCGCCGCCGGGGCACGTCCCCGGGCCTTCGCCCTGGCGGTGGGGGCGAGCTCCGCGGTGAGACTCACGTTGGCATATCTGGGCATCTGGGGGCTTTCCGAGTACGTGAAAGGCTGAATCCTTGAACCGAAGCATGCTTGCAAAAAACGACAATATGGTAAAATTATGAGATCTTCCGCAGCGAGGTGACGGATCATGGCGAAAGGGTTTGTTCTCGTGCTTCTCGGGGTGGCGATCGCGGGATTCCCCACGGCTGCCCAATGGGCGATGGGGATAACGCAGTTCCCCGGCGGACACCTCACGATGGTATATAAGGTGACCACCGACGAGGGCGTGTACCGGTACACGCTGGAGCTCATCCCCAAGGAGGAAGGCATCTACACGGTGCGCACGGAGGTAATGGGCGAGGCCAGCCTGGAGGAGCTCGAGGAGGCGGGGCTCTTCTTCGCGTGGCAGCCGAACCTGTGGCTCGCCAACGCGTGGTGGCTCTCCTTCTACTTCATGCTCTTCGGGACGGGGCAGCCGGCGGAGCCCGGGCGCACCTACGTGCTCTTCGGCGGCATCACCTTCGAGACCGAGCCGGATTACGTGGAGATAGCCGGGGTGCGGGCGGTACAGGGTGTATTGAAGGCCCCTGACTCCCCGGACCAGCGGGTGATCATCGCTATCTCCCCGGATCCCAAGGTCCCCTACCCGGTACTCATACGTCAGGAGGAGGACGTCGGCGGGGGACGCTGGGAGGTGGTCTCGGAGATCGTCCTGGTGGAGTATCACTACAGTCCCAGCTGAGGCCGGGAAGGCAACGGAACGAAGTGAAAGGGGGCCTTTCGGCCCCCTTTTTCTTGGTGGAGATGAGCGGACTCGAACCGCCGACCTCCGCGTTGCGAACGCGGCGCTCTCCCAACTGAGCTACATCCCCACCTCATGGCGGTGCAGGGAGTCGAACCCTGAACCTCGCGGTTATGAGCCGCGCGCTCTGACCACTTGAGCTACACCGCCTGGGCTGGTTGCGGGGGCGGGATTCGAACCCGCGACCTCCGGGTTATGAGCCCGGCGAGCTTCCTGGCTGCTCCACCCCGCTTCTGCCGAGGGCGGGATTCGAACCCGCACGGGGATTACCCAGGGGATTTTAAGTCCCCCGCGTCTGCCAGTTCCGCCACCCCGGCACCGAAGAAACCTGGAGCGGGAAACGGGACTTGAACCCGCGACCTCCGCCTCGGCAAGGCGGCGCTCTACCACTGAGCTATTCCCGCACGCATTAACTATTATAGGGACGCCCAACACGCCCTTCAAGATCGCCCAGCGCCCTTAAAGCTCGATGATTTCCGCTTTAAGGCGCTTTAGATCCACCAGAGCACAGGTGGGCTTCCCCGAAAGCCACCCCCCACACTCCCCCGGATTCACCACCAGAGGCGGTCCCTGGCGCAGATCCACTTGATGGGTATGCCCATAGACGATGAGATCGTATTTCCCCGAAGCCACGAGGGCCTCCAAGGCCCGCGGCTCGTGCATGAGAAGGATCCTACGTCCCCCGAGCTCCACCTCGTAAGGCCCGAAGTTCATTTCGCCCACGCCCTGAAACCTCTCGCGCAGAAAGAGCTTGTCCCCGTCGTTATTACCGAAAACCCCGATCACGCGCAGCCCAGCTTCCTGGAACGGGACCACCATGAATGGAGAAACGAAGTCCCCGGCGTGGAGTACCACATCCACCCCGACGTCGACGAAGCGCTTCAGGGCCGCCCGCAGCCTGTCCATATGGTCATGGGTGTCGGAAACTATTCCCACAAGCATGTGCCTTATTCTCCTTCTTTATCGCCTTCCTGCAAGGAGTCTTTATCTTTGCGTCGGCCCCGTTTGGCATAAAGTTCCTCGTCCGCGACCCTAAGGGCTTCGTCTATCTCCGCGCCCTTCGCGGGATCCCACACAGCGATCCCGGCGGTGAAGCCCAGCTTTATTTCCGGATGGCGCGGATGGGTCCAGGATGCCACCACCCTTGGCAACCGGCCAACCACTACGCGGGCCTCCTCCAACCCCGTTTTGGGCATAAGGATCAGG
>JALVLL010000025.1 GCA_027027485.1 Candidatus Bipolaricaulota bacterium
CGCTCGAGCCCCTCGATCTCCTTCTCAAGGCCCTCGAGATCCACTCCTTTGGGGAAGGAGGCCGGGGCGGGGTGATCCCTGGAGCCGCAGACGGGGCAGGGCTTTCCCTCGGAGAGTCCCCGGGCAAGCTCGGCGGCGAGGAACTTCCTCTTTAGCTCCTCGAGCTCGGCCCGCTTCCCCCGGATCTCACGCTCCTTGCCCTCCAGGGTCCTTTCCTTTTCCCAAAGCACTTCCTCCAGCTTGCGGAGCTTCCCTTTGGCCTCGGAGATCCTCCCCCGTATCTCGCTCTGCTTCCTTTTCGCCTCGGAGAGCTTAAAGAGTAGCTCCCTGGCCCGCCCCGCGGCCTCCTCCACCCGGGGAAGCTCCCCCGGAGGGAAGGGGGGCTCCTCGGCCTCACCGAGCTCCACAAGCTCCGCCTCGATGCGGGAGAGGCGTCCCTTGAGCGAGGCCACCCTCTCGGGGTCGATGCCGGAGATCTCCCCCTTGAGCTCCAGTAACCTCGTTTCCTGGCGCGAGAGGTTCTCGAGCTTCCTCTTCCCCTCCTCCTCGAGGTAGGTCTTCTTCTGGCGGTGCGATTTGAGCTCGGCTTCCACCCGGGAAAGCTCCTCACGCTTCCGGGAAAGCTCCTCGGAAAGCCCCCGTTTCTCCTCAAGCACCGAGAGGAGCTCCCGCGCTCTCGCCGAAAGCTCCAGCCGCTCCCGGATCTCCTCGAGGGCCCCCTCGTACCAGGGCCTCCCCGAAAGCTCTTGGAAGCGTCCCTCGAGCTCCCGGGTCTCCTGGTGAAGCCCCAGGAACTCCTCCGCCGCCCGCCTCTTTCCCTCGAGCCCTTCGAGTTCCTCCCTCAGGGCGGAGACCCGCTCCTGGAGGGCGATGTACTCCCCCTCCAACTCCCGTAAAGCCTCTTCCGATACCCCCTCCAACTGGGAAAGCTCCCCCCGCAGGGCCTCGATCTCGGCCTCCAACCTCCGACAAGCCTCCCGCACCGACCGATACAGGGGCTCCCCGAAGCGCTCCAGGCGGAATATCTCCGCGAGGAGCATGCGCCTTTCCGCGGGCTTCAGTCTCAAGAAGCGGGCGAACTTCCCCTGGGGCAGGAATACCGCCGTCACGAACTGCTCGAAGGAGAGCCCCAGAAGCTCCTCGATGGCACGATCCAGCTTCCGGATCCCCTCCACCGGGAGGCGTTCCCCGTCGCGGGAAAGATAGAAATCGGAGCTCACCACCCCGCTTCCCCGCCGCTCGAACTTCCGGTAGACCTCGTAGACGTGGTCCCCCAGGGAGAAGCGGAACCTCACCCAGAGGGAGTCGCTCCCCGTGGAGATGGAATCGGCGAGGGAGGAGGTGCGGTCGATCTTCCCGAAGAGGGCCAGGGTGATGGCGTCGAGGATGGTGGATTTCCCGGAGCCTGTGGGGCCGAAGATCCCGAAGAAGCCCCCGGAGGCGAGCCGGGCGAAGTCGATCTCCACGGGATCGCGGTAGGAATGAAGCCCCTGGAACTCGAGTTTAAGCGGCCTCACCCGCGGCCACCTCCCGGAAGTGCTCCAGGAACACCTCGACCAGCTCCGGCGAAGGATCCCTCCCCCTCGCCTTCCTGAAGAAATCCCTGAAGAGCCCCGCGGGGTCATCCAATGAAGGGCCCTTTACGCCCTCGGGCCCCACCTCCACGGCACCCGGGACGCGGAAGCTCACCCCGGCGAAATGGGGGAAGGCCCGCTGCAGCTTGCGCATGTCCTCCCGGGTTACCTCTGCCCCGACGGGGAATTGGATCTGTACCCATCGGTCCCGGTGGGAGTCGGCCAGGGAGATGGCCTCCTCCACGGAGTCCACCTCCAGGCGCACGAGCTCCATCCCGCCGGGTATACCCACGAACTCCCAGTTCCCCTCCTCCCAGAGCCAGCCCCCGCGGGGGGACGGGGGATCGCCGAAGGAGAAGGCCATGGGAGCCCCGGCGTACCGCCAATGCCCCTCCCCATGGGGGATGTGGAGGTGGCCGAGGAAGGCGGCGACGTATCCCTCCAAGTGCTCCAGGGGGAGGAGATAGGCATCCCCCAGCACATCCATGACGTCCTCCCTTTCCTCGGGCGAGAAGATGCCCTTCCTCACGTAGAGGTGTCCCACGAGGACGAGGTTCCTCCTTTTGGGGACCCTTTCTTTCAGGGCCGCGAAGACCTGGGGGAAGGGGGTATCGGGATCCAAGGGGAGCCCGGCGGCTTCCCTGAGTCGGGGAAAGGAGGGGAAGGGGACCAAATGTAGGAGCAAGTCCGCGCCCTTCTGGGGGAAGGCCAGGTGTATCCAACCGGGCCCCGAGTCCAGGACGTAGAAGCCCGGGAACCTCTTGAGGGCCTCCGGTGCCGCGCCGGGATAGGCCGATATGGTTATCCCCTGGGGGACCATGAGGGAGCGGGGGGCGCGCAGGCGTTCGGGGCTATCGTGGTTCCCCGCCACGATCACCACCGCCCTGGAGCCGTCCTCGGAGAGCTCGCTTATCGTCTCGAAGTAAAGCTCCTCGGCCGCGGCGGAGGGGGTATAGGTCTCGAAGATATCCCCGGAGATCACCACCAGATCAACATCCAGCCGCCGTACCTCCTTGACCAAGTTCTCCAGGAAGCGCCGTTGCTCGGGGAGGCGGCTTTTCCGGTAAAGGGTCTTCCCCAGGTGCCAATCGGCGGTGTGGAATACCCTGACACCCATGGTCAGTAGCGGATATGGAACCCGGAGAACTCGCCGGTGGGGTTCTCCCAGCGGACCTCCACCCGTTCCACCCGCGCCAGGGGCGGCCCGTGGCGGCACCAATCGATGAGCTTCTTCAGTGCCTCCTCGTCCCCCTCCGCCACCACCTCCACCCGGCCGTCGGGGAGGTTGCGCACGTAGCCCTTTACCCCCAGCTGCTGGGCCACCGACTGGGTGTTGGCCCTGAAGAAGACCCCTTGTACTAGCCCCGATACCAGTATGTGAACGCGCCTCTGCATCGGCGATCCCGGGGTCACCGGAGGAGCCCTTCCGCCCTCCTCAGGAACCCCACCACGAGTTTAACCGTGGCCTCGAGATCGGGAAGGTAGAGGAGGGAGACCGGGGAGTGGATGTAGCGGCACGGGACCGATACCACCCCGGCCAGGATCCCGCCGCGCTCGAGGTGTATCGCCCCGGCATCGGTGCCGCCATAGGTGGGGAGCTTGTACTGGAATGGGATCCCCTCCTCGCGGGCCACCGCTTCGAGGAACTCCACCATCTTCGGACGCACCACGATGGAGCGGTCGGCCACGGTGATGGCGGGGCCGGCGCCCAAGCGGGTGGGCTGCTTGGCCTCGGGGATCCCGGGGACATCGGCCCCGATGGTCCCCTCGATGGCCAGGGCCACCCGGGGGTTGATCCTGTAGGCGGCCGCCTTGGCGCCGCGCAGGCCAAGCTCCTCCCCCGTGGCGAAGTTAACCACAAGCTTGTAGGGGAGCTCCTCCTCGGCGGTGATCCTCAGGGCCTCCAGGGCCCCGAGGCACCCCACCCGGTCGTCGAAGGCCTTTCCGGTGACATAGCCGCCCCGGAGGGGCTCGCAGGGGTAGTGGATGGTGAGGGGGGAGCCGATGGCGATCCCCATCTCCTCCACCTCTTCGCGGCTTTTGGCGCCCACATCCACGAAGAGGTCCTCCAGGGGGACAGCCTTCTTGCGTTCCTCCTGGGAGAGGATATGTGGCGGGGTGGCGCCGATGATCCCTTTAACCTTTTTCCCGTTGCGGGCGCGGATAACGACCCTGTGGCCGAGGAGGAGCCGTTCGTCCCATCCGCCCACGGGGGTTATGCGGATGAAGCCGTCCTTCTCGATCCAGCGTACGAGGAACCCCACCTCGTCCATGTGGGCATCGAGCATCACCGTCGGCCCTTCCCCGCGGGAGCAGATCAGGTTCCCCAAGGGATCGACCTCGATGGAGTCGACGTAGGGGGATGCCATCCCGCGGATGAGCTCGCGCACCTCGTCCTCGTGGCCCGCGACCCCGAAGGCATCGGAAAGCGCTTTGAGCCGCTCGAGAAGCTCCAAGCCATCCTCCTTTCGATCGCGCTAGATAACTCTTCCCGGCGGTTAGATGGGAAGTTGCCAAAGTATAAGCCCCGAAGGGGAAGCGGTAAGGGGAGAACCCGGTCGTGGGGGGCAGATATCAAAAAATTTTGGCTCCCCGGGGAGGACTCGAACCTCCAACCCGCCGGTTAACAGCCGGCTGCTCTGCCAATTGAGCTACCGGGGAACCGACAAAATTATCTTAGCGATGTCGGACGAACCGGTCAAGCTTGACTTTCATTAATTTGAACCACCATTAAAAACTCGGCGCGGACAAACCAAGAGATCTTTGGAGGACAACGGTTTCCATCCCTCATAGGTAGGCTGAAAACTTCGGCTTCCCGCCTTGGGGCGGGTGCGGGGATTTTGTTTCCATCCCTCATAGGTAGGCTGAAAACAAGACATTCTTTCAATGGACGCATGATCCGTCGAAAAGGGTTTCCATCCCTCATAGGTAGGCTGAAAACATGGGCTGGGTTCCTTTGGCTGTGATATCCGCCTCGGGTTTCCATCCCTCATAGGTAGGCTGAAAACTCCAGGGGCTGAACCTCTACCTCGCGGGAAGCGCCGGTTTCCATCCCTCATAGGTAGGCTGAAAACAGAAGGGGACCCCAGAGGAAGAAATTCTTGAGAAGCTGTTTCCATCCCTCATAGGTAGGCTGAAAACCATGTATCCCTCGAATTTGCGCTGCCAGCCTGCTCGGTGCAGTTTCCATCCCTCATAGGTAGGCTGAAAACAGGTGGAAGGGTGTGCCCCAACCTCGCGGAAAACGCTAGCCGTTTCCATCCCTCATAGGTAGGCTGAAAACTTTGTAACTCCAGCGCAGCCATCCCAATAGTAATAACGTTTCCATCCCTCATAGGTAGGCTGAAAACACATGCAATAGCGTTCCCGTCCCCTGCAGTTCTACATGTTTCCATCCCTCATAGGTAGGCTGAAAACGCGGAGGCGGAGGAGGATCTCCCGAGGGGGCGGTGGACTGTTTCCATCCCTCATAGGTAGGCTGAAAACAGGATCAACCTCCTCGGGGAGGGGATAGAGACCGTCTCGTTTCCATCCCTCATAGGTAGGCTGAAAACAACCTGCCCAATGTGAAGTTTGTTCCCATAGGGGGTTTCGTTTCCATCCCTCATAGGTAGGCTGAAAACGTACCGCAGCTTTAGGATGAGTCAGTTGGTCTCTCCCAGTTTCCATCCCTCATAGGTAGGCTGAAAACCCTCGCACACTGGGCCTTGGACTCGGTGTGTGAGGCCGGTTTCCATCCCTCATAGGTAGGCTGAAAACTCTTGGGGGACTTCCGCGAGTTTTACATCGCGGAGGGTCGTTTCCATCCCTCATAGGTAGGCTGAAAACAGTATTAGCTTTATCCGCAAGAATAACGACAGATCTCCCGTTTCCATCCCTCATAGGTAGGCTGAAAACTTTCCGCCGACACTGGCTTCATCTACACTCACGCAAACTGTTTCCATCCCTCATAGGTAGGCTGAAAACGGTGCCGCCCCGGGGCGCTGGAGAGGGTGAGGGAGATAGGTTTCCATCCCTCATAGGTAGGCTGAAAACTTTATCTCCTCTTCGACAAGCACTGTCCCCCCACCTACAGGAGTTTCCATCCCTCATAGGTAGGCTGAAAACGGGAGGCAATAGGGAAAAATGAATTGCTTGCTAGTGAGTTTCCATCCCTCATAGGTAGGCTGAAAACACCTTTCCCCCGCCCCACCGTGGGCGGGGTTTTATTTGTTTCCATCCCTCATAGGTAGGCTGAAAACCCGTGATGGCCTGGCTGGAGGAACACAACCTCCCCTTGTTTCCATCCCTCATAGGTAGGCTGAAAACCGTCCAGTTGTTCCTTTTTATTCAAAACTCTTCCAAACGTTTCCATCCCTCATAGGTAGGCTGAAAACTGCCAGCCCCCGTTCAGGTAAGCATAGAGCCTGTAGCGTTTCCATCCCTCATAGGTAGGCTGAAAACTTACGATTCTTTCAGCGGTTTGATCCCCGTGCGTATAGGTTTCCATCCCTCATAGGTAGGCTGAAAACAATACAGC
>JALVLL010000026.1 GCA_027027485.1 Candidatus Bipolaricaulota bacterium
GGGAGCTCCACGTAACCCTTGGGGAACCGCACCGCCACCGTGATCCCCTCCCCGGGAAGGAGCCCCACGGCCTCTCCCCGGAGGACGTTTCCCTCCCGTGTCAGGGGAAGCCCCTCGGTGGAGCCGTACGGCCCCTGGTAGGCGACGTAGCGGATGGAGTCGGCGGGGATCGTCTCGGGGAGCTTCACCTCCACCCGGGCCCTGTCTATGGGCATGGTCCACTCGGTGCCGATGGCGTTCCAGTAGAGCTCCACCTCGTCCCCGTAGACCCGCAGCGCCCACAGGACCCGGTAGCGGATGGCGTACCGTACCGTCCCCTCTACGTAGCGGTCGGGATCCCCTATGCGGATGACCACCCTCCCCCCGCGGCGCCTGATGGAGGTGACGGCTTCCTTCCCGTCCTGTAACACCTCCTCCACCTCAAGCCGCAGCCTGAACCGCTCCCCGTTCGGCAGCCGGTAGGAGTAGGGGATCTCCCGGATGATCCCGTGCCGGGGGAAATCGAAAAGGACCGTGATCTCCTCCCGCACCTCGACGAAGCCCCCGGGTGAGATCTCTATGGAGACGAGATAGTCGCCGATCCGCTCCGCGGAGGCGGCAAAACCCAGGATCGAGATCGCTAGGATAGCGATCCAGGCCCTCATCTCGAGAAGCTCACCTCGGGGGGCTCGCGCATGGCCTCGGAGGGGAGCTCGTAGAACTCCCGCTCCCTGAAGCCGAAGAACCCCGCCAGGATGTTGTTGGGGAAGGTACGGATGGCGGTGTTGAAGTCCCGCACCACCGCGTTGTAGTAGCGGCGGGAGCGGGCGATCTCCTCCTCGAGCTCCTCCAGGCTCCGCTGGAGCGAGAGGAAGTTCTCGTTGGCCTTGAGCTCAGGATAGTTCTCCACCACCGCAAAAAGCGATTTCAAGGTCTCCCGGAGGAAGTTGTCGGCCTCGCCCTGTTCCCTGGGGGTGCGGGCCTTGAGGGAGGCGGAGCGGGCCTCGGCCACCCGCTCGAAGATCTCCCGCTCGTGGGAGGCGTACCCCTTGACCGTCTCCACCAGGTTCGGGATGAGGTCCGCGCGTTTCCTAAGGAGGGTATCGATGTTGCGCCAGGCCTCATCGGCCCGCACCGAGAGCCTTATCAGCCGGTTGTAGACGGCGATCGCCCACAACACGAGCACTGCCCCGATTCCGACAGCGATCCATAGCCACATTCTCGCCTCCTTTTGGGCCATTGTACCTTTTCGGCCCGGTGTTTTCCCGTGAGGATCGCCCGGCGCGGTTGTGTTATCCTTTGGGTTGGTTCTGGGGGAAGGAGGCCGCGATGAGGCTCGAATTGAAGGAGATCTGGGCCAACCCGGGGAGGCCCGCGGCCTTCTCCGGCGAGGAGGACCTGAAGACGGTCCAGTGGTACGAGGAGACCCTCGCCCTGGAGGGGCCCGTGGTGGCGAACGGCTCCGCCTTCTATCAGGAGGACAGGATCTACCTCTTCCTGCACGTGAAGGGAAAGATCCACCGGAGCTGCTCCCGCTGCCTCGACGACCTCGTCGAGCACTTCGACAAGGACGAGTTCCTGGAGATCCCCGTGGACGAGGTCCCCCCGGGGATGCAGTACCTGGAGCTCAAGCCCTACATCGAGAACGGAGTGCGGCTCGCCATCCAGCGCAAGCCCCTTTGTAAGCCGGATTGCAAGGGGATATGTCCCCACTGCGGCGCGAACCTGAACCACGAGCCCCACAGGCCCGGCTGCGAGGCCGTGAAGAAGGAGGTGGATCCCCGCTGGGCGAAGCTCAAAGAGCTCCTCGCCCCCCAATGAGGGCCCTGGGGGTGGACCCCGGCCTTTCCGCCACCGGCTACGGGGTGGTAGAGGGAGAGGGGACGAAGCTCCGGCTCCTCGACAAGGGGACGATAAGGACCAAGTCGAAGGATCCGCTTCCCAAAAGGCTCAAGACCATATTCGACTCCCTTAAGGGGGTGGTGGAGGAGCACCGCCCGGACATCGTGGCGGTGCTCCTCCAC
>JALVLL010000027.1 GCA_027027485.1 Candidatus Bipolaricaulota bacterium
CGGTGAACCCACCCGGCGAGGACGACCTCCCGCCCCTCGTCCGCGATCCTCAACCTCCCGCAGGATTCCCGCACCATGACCCCAATTTATAAGGACGGGATTTGTCCCCCACAAGGAACAGCACGTCGAGGCCGAGGGATTTCAGGGAGGAGGGCCTCCGCGGGGGCGGCTATAATGTTTACGCGAATTGCGTAACGCAGCTTGCGTAATGGAGGCGCCATGACGAACCCTTTCGTTTACGGGAAGGTGGCCCGCGGCGAGTACTTCGCGGACCGGGAACGCGAGATCGAGGAGCTCACCGGGGATATCCTCTCCGGCCAAAACGTGATCCTTTTCTCGCCCCGTCGCTACGGGAAGACATCCCTGATCATGGAGGTCCTGGATAGGGCTCGGGAGTTGGGGGCGCTCACGGTCTACCTGGATCTCTTCGCGGTGGTATCGGAGGAGGATTTCGTAAAGGCATACGCTAGGGAGGTGGCGAAGCTCTGCGGGAAGGGGGCCAAGGCCCTCGTCGATCGCATCCGCTCCCTCCTTCCCCGCCTGATCCCGAAGGTGGTCTTCCATGGGGAGGGGGCCGAATTCGAGCTGGAGTTCGACTTCGACCTGGGGAGCGAAAGGGAGCCGATCTTGGACGACCTTTTCGAGGCCGTAGCGACCCTCTCCCGTAAAGAAAATAGGCCCGCGGCGGTGGTCTTCGATGAGTTCCAGGAGATCGCGCTGTGGGACCATGACGAAAGGGTGCGGCGGAAGATGCGTTCCCACTTCCAGCATCACCGCGGGGTCTCGTACATCTTCATGGGGAGTAAAAAACACCTCATGCAGAGGATCTTCCAGGAGAAGCACAGCCCCTTTTACCTCTTCGGGAAGCACTTCCCCCTCGGGAAGATCCCGAGGGAAGCGTTCTCAAGCTTCATCCGCGAGAGGTTCGAAAAGACTGGGTTTCGGGTAGAAAAGGGCGTTCCCGAGAGGATACTCGAGCTCACCGAAAACCACCCCTACTACACGCAGCACCTTTGCCATGTCCTGTGGGAGCTGCGAAGGGAGAAGCGCGAGGTACTCGTAGAGGACGTGGAACTGGGCCTCGAGGAGGTCATCGCGAGGGAATCCCATGCTTTCCACGAGCTCTGGGACAATCTCCCCCTCAAGGCGAGGCAGCTCCTCGTGGCCCTGGCGAAGGAGAACGAGCCCAGGGTGGAGATCTACTCCAGGGCCTTCCTCCAAAAGCACGGCCTGGGGTTGCCCTCGAGCGTCCAAAGGGCCGTGGAGAGGCTCCTCGCGGACGGCATCCTGGAACGGATGGACGGGGCGTACGAGTTCACCGACGTCTTCCTCAAACGCTGGATACAGCGGGAGTTCGGTGCTTGATTACGCGGCTTGCGTAACGCAGCCTGCGTAACGGGGCTTAAGGCTTGTTCCTCCGGGCATCGAGCCACGACTGGAGGATGAGGACCGCGGCGAGCTGATCGCGGATCTCCTTCCTCTTCCTGCGGCTTAAGTCCGCTTCCAGGAGGACCCTCTCCGCTTCGGCGGTGGTGAGGCGTTCGTCCCATAGTTCCACGGGGACCTTCGCCGCCCTTTCCAGGGCCTCGGCGAACTCCCGGGCCCTTTTGGCCTCTTCCCCTTCCGTCCCGTCCATGTTCAGGGGGAGCCCCACCACGATCCTTTCCACCCCCCATTCCCGGGCCTTTTCCGCGAGGAACCGGAGGTCCTCCTCCAGGCCGCGGCGCCGATAAACGCCCCTTCCCTGGGCGATGGTCCCCGTTTCGTCGGAGAGGGCGATCCCGATGCGCCTTTCCCCCACATCGAGGCCCATGACCCTCATTTCGAAGAGAGGACCTGGAGGACCCGCTTGATCATCTCCTCCACGGGCGTATCGGGGGTGAACTCCTTGCGTACCGTCTCCAGCGCCCTTCTGGCCTCGGCCTCGGAGAAGCCCAGGGCCTTGGAAGTGAGGGCCCGAAGGACAATGGTCTCCTTTTCCGAGAGGGGCGTGGGCATCGC
>JALVLL010000028.1 GCA_027027485.1 Candidatus Bipolaricaulota bacterium
CACCCCCGCCTTCCGCGCGAGCTCCCCCACTGCCCCGATGATCTCCTCGTCGCCCACGGTGACGAACCCGCCTCCGGTGCGGTCCACGTAGGTCACCGCCTTCACCACGTCCTTGGGGTTCCCCACACAGATGGAATCGGCCAAGGTCTCCGCGGGCTCCTCGGCAGGGAGGATCCCCTCCCCCCGTTTCATCCGGGCGAAGGCATGGGCCACCGCCGCCGCTCCCTCCGCCTGCACCCCATAGACCCTCGGCACCGCTTCGGCGAGGCCCAGCTCATAAAGCTCCAAAAAACCCTTGCAGATACCGGAGATCACCGAGCCGTCCCCCACCGAAACGAGGACGTAATCCGGGACCTTCCCCCCGAGCTGCTCCCAGATCTCGTAGGCTCCCGTTTTCTTGCCCTCGGCATTTATCGGGGAAACCCCATCGGAGCGGTCGTACCAGCCGAACCTCTCCCGGGCCTCCTCGCAGAGCCTCTGGGCATGGGAATAATCCCCCTTCACCGCGAACACCGTGGCCCCGAAGGCGAGGAGCTGCGCGATCTTGGGACGAGGGGTCTTTTCGGGAACGAAGATGTAGGCCGGGATCCCCGCGGCGGCACAAAAGCCGGCCACGGAGCTCGCGGTGTTGCCGGTGGAGGCGCAGGTAAGGGCCGAGCGTCCCAGGTACTTCGCGGCGGCGATCACCACCGCCGTGGCCCGGTCCTTGTAAGAGCCGGTGGGGTTGAGGGAATCGTCCTTTATGAAGAGCTCCGAAAGCCCAAGCTCCGCCGCGAGCTCCGGGCGGGAGTACAACGGGGTCCAGCCCGCCCGAAGGTCCACGGCATACTCGAACCCCACCGGGAGGACCTCCTCGTATCTCCAGAGGGAGAACCGCCGCGTCTGGGAAAAGCTGAGCGGCGACAGCCTCCGCGAGAGCTCTTTGTAGTCGTAGAGTACCTCCAGCGTCCCCTTCACGGGACCACAGGCAGGGCAGAAGTAGTCGTGCTCCCAGGGCTCGTACTTGCGCCCACAACTCACACACCGAAACGCGACGGGCTCCCCCATCTCTCTTCAGCTCCCTTCCCCGATGGTGGGGATATATTGCAGCGAGCTTCGTACCCCCTCGAGGATCACCGCCATCTCCGCCGCGGGCCTGAGATCCAGTTCCTCTCGGAAACCATCGGAGGATTCAAGCTCGACCCGGGAGAAATCGGGGGAGATGAGTACCGTGACGCGTGACGCGTGACGCGCTACGGAGAGGATGTAGCCGTTGGGGGCCTTCTCGAGGGTATAGAGGAGGTCACCCTCCTTGCGCCAGATGCGTTCCCCGGCGATGTGGAAGGCGTTCCCTTTCTCGGCGTAGATGTCCTCGAGGCGCAAGAAGAGCCTCGGCTTTTCCTTGGCCGGATCCCCGCGGTGCACGCAGAAGGTGGCGCAGTTCCCGCACTCGTTGCAGAAGTCGTCGATGTGGATGATCTGACGGCGCTGGGTGACCCTGAAGGGCTCCCGCCGCACGGTCTCAACTCCCCCGTCTTCCACCCGGACCACGGGTACCTCCCAGGAGACGGGCTCCACGGTGTAAACGACGTTGGCGCGGTTGGGGCAGACCTCCACGCATTTATCGCAGATGGTGGAACACTGGAGGCACCGCAACGCCTCGCGCCTTGCGGCATCGCGATCGAGCGGCGGATGCACCGGGCTGAAGCCCCGCGCGGGATCCAGGGTCGGAGGGGGAAGGTGCGAAGGCTCCTTCCGGGCCCGGATCCTCTTTATCTCGGGGATCTCGCTTTCTAACTGCGGCCGCGGGAAATCCGGAACTTTGAAGGGGATCCCGAGGTCGCGCATGATCCCCTCGGCGACCCGGAGCCCCTGGGAGGCCGCGGAGATGATGGACTTCACCCCGGGAGCGACGTCCCCCCCGGCGTAGACTCTGGGAACCGAGGTACGGCCGTGCTCGTCGGTGACGATCTGTCCCCTTTCGGCCTTCACGGAGCTTCCCTCGAGGAAGGAAAGGTCCG
>JALVLL010000029.1 GCA_027027485.1 Candidatus Bipolaricaulota bacterium
ATCAACTTCCTCAGAGCTAAGGTTCTCATCGGGATCGTTAATGGTCACCTGGATGTTACAAGCCACCCCACAACCGTACTCCAAGATGCTTGGAGAAACACTTATGGAGGAAACCGTGTCGACGATCTTCAACTGGTCCTGGTCGATGAGGCGGGGATCGTGGGTGGCGGCAAGGATCAAAACCAAGGTGTCCATGTTTTCGAAGCGGCCTAAGAATTCGGCGAAACGGATCCTATCGACCTCGCGGTCCTGGGGGAGGCGATCTATATCGTAGATCCCATCCCCATCGGGATCCGCGACATCTTCGTCCACATACATCCAGTTACCATCCCGCCAAATGTTCCCGATAAAAGACGAGCCGACCCAATGTTCCATCTCGTTTATGTTCGTCCAGGACTTACGATCACCTACCTCGACCCAGATCTTGTTGCCGCCGGCATCGACCCAGAAGTAGATCCCGGATTCGTTGGGGATCTCGAGGAAGCGGGCATCCTCCTGCTCGATGTAGGCACCGGTCTTGAAATCGAAGATCACGAAGTCGGCGGTGAACTCCCCCGGGGGACACGCGCTCAATTCTCGATCATCCACCACCACATAGAAAACGCGTCCCTCCTGGATCTGGGTAATTTTGTTGCCTTGGGCGTCGGCGAAGTAAGCGTCGAAGCCCCATGCCACGGCCCCGAAGGCCATGGCCGCCGCTGCCAATAAAAACGCAAATCCTCTCCTCATCAATCTATTGCCTCCTTTCCGACCCCAAAGGAAGGTCGTATCACTCGACATCCTGCCTCCTTTCACCAAATCACCTCCATCCCCCTCATCCGCGGGAAAGCGGTCCGATCCTATCGCAATGGATCGTCTCCAGTCAAGCTGTTTACCGTCGTACCCGTGCTTAATCCGGCGAATCCCCTTATCCCAGGACACTATGATCTCTTTAGGAGTTTGCCGCGAAAACGGTGGAGCGGGCAAGTTTTTTAGGTCCCCAACGAAGGGGACAAAAGTCTCAAGATGTATGTTTGTCTAACCCAAAAGAAGTGGGGTGTTCAAGGGGGGAGTGGGCCCAGGAGCGGTTCCAATTCCAGGTCCGCGGGTCGAGAAATATGCGGTCTCCTTGTGCGGCGGGGTTCTGGAACCACCCGGCGATTTTGTCCCTAAGCGAAGATCCGATACGGTATAATGGTTTCCGGCACGCGCGTCGTCGATGTGAAGAAACTCATCCAGGAACTCGTGGTTCCCGAGATACGTCAGGTGCTCTCGGAGGTGCAGACCATCCGCGTGAGATCCGCCGCTTGGACGAGAAAATCGACCTCGTTCGCAGCGAGCTCAAGGCGGAGATGAAAGCCCGCTTCGAGGCACTCCATAAGGAGATCGACTCGCTACGCAACGAAATGGAAGCCCGTTTCAGAGCGCTCCATAAAGAAATGGACTCCCTGCGCAACGAAATGGAGTCGCTGCGTAAGGAAATGGAAGCCAGGATCGGTGCTTTGTCCGAAAGGATCGATGTCGCCCTGGAGCTAAGGGAGCGGATCCTGAAGCTCGAGACCCGCCTCGAGGCCCTGGCGGGGAAGGTGCAGGGCCGCGGCTAAGTCTTCTGATCCCCCTAGTCGGCGATTTCGCCCTGTCCGCCCAAAGGATTTTACTTAAGTCCTCATCGGATCTCCGATCTTCCCGGAAGAGGTAGGCTGATCAGCTCGAGTTTCCCTAATACCTTTTGGATCAGGCCCATGATCGCATCCCGGTTATAAGGGGGAGGTGGGACGTCGAACACACCCGGGTTAACGGTGCGGATGACGAAGGTCAACGTGATCCATCCCCTTCCGGGGATCCCAAGTTCATAACGTAGGCTTTCATATTGGGAACCGGCCGCCCCCTCCACGGAACTGGAAAAGTAAAAGACCTTTCCCCCGAAGGAGACGGGCACCGCCCCCGGGGGCGGGCCGTTACCCTCTTCCACGAGGAGGACGAACTCCAGCAAAGTGGTCCCTTCGTCCACCGGGAGATCCACCCGCCAAACGCCCTCCCACCGATATACCTGGCTCCCTGGCGGAAGCCACAGGACCACGCCCTTGGGGAACGGGTAAAGCGTCCAGCCCGCAATGGCCGAAACACCGAGGCAAAGTCCCGCTAATGCCAGAACGACCCGCATGGGACAAACGTTTAAACGTATTGAGGTCAGGGACAAGGCCAACGGTCACCGGAGGAAATCAACTAAAATCAAGTTCGCGATGCGAAAGGTCCTTTTCGGGGCATTGCTCCTTATCCTGGGCACGGGCGCCCTTGCGAATCCGTGGGCGGTGGAGGAGGTCGCTTGCTGTTATGTGATCCATCCCGCCGATCTCACGGTACAGCTTGCCGAGGTCCAGGGGGTCTACGAGGCCGTGCGCAGCCTCTGGCTACCCGAGGGGACTTCCATCGCAGAGATCATCTCATCGTGGAGGGAAAACGCGAACGTGTCCCCGGAGCTCCTTCCGCAATGGAAAGGGGAGGCGCGGCTGATCATCGTGTTTTACGCCGACCCCGATGCGCTCTGGCGTGATACGGATTACGTCGGCGTCGCGGGCCTCTTTTACCCCCAGCTTCCCCGGAATGTCCTCTCCGAACCCCTCGCAGCCTACGACGCCTATGGAAACCGCGGGCCTGTGTTCGGCTATGTCGCCTTGTGTTGCCTCCCCGGACGCTGGGAAGCGGTGTTGGCCCATGAACTCGTCCACCTGGTCCAATACGCTGTGGTGCTCCGGGTCCCGAACCTCGGCCTGGACCCGAACCTGATCGTAGAGGGGATGGCCCGCTGGACCGAACACGCCCTGGGATATGGTGAACCGGTGGAGGAAAGGCTCGAGCGGGAGATGGCGGCCATCTGGGCCTCCGAGGCGGACGAGTTCGTACACGTCCCCCTGTTCGTGGTCTATGAGCTCGGCGCCTCCCTGTTCGATCGGCTCGCCGCTCGGCTCGAGCCCCCGGAGATCCTCGACCTCTTTTCCACCAAAACCCCTCGGGCAGAGCTCCCGACGGAGGAGTTCCTCGCCGCCTTCACGGAGGCCTACGGCAGGCCCTGGGATGAGTTCGTGGAAGGATGGATCTCCTGGCTCCGTGGTACGGAGGTAACACCACAAGGCGAGCTCCTGTATGAATACCGGCGCCGGGGGATAACCCTCCGCACGAGCTTCCTCTGGCCCCTCCTTTCCCTGGAAGAGCTCGAGGAACTCGAGGCACTGAACGAGGCGTTCTACACCGGGGAGGCGTCTCTCGAGGACCTATCCCGGGCCGAAAGCATCCTGGAGAGCGCATGGAGGGAACCGGATGAAGAGCTCCTCGAGGACCTGGAGTGGCGCCAGCGTTCCCTTTCACATTGGATCCGGATCATCTCCGGACCGGATGCGGGGATCGAGGTCAGCCGGCTCAAGGTCCTTCGGGTTACAGCCTCCCCCGCCGAGTACGTGCGGGAATTCGTGGATCTTGTGAACCGGTATCTCGTGTTCCAGGTGCCATCACCGGTGGCGCTCCCCACGGGATAAAATCGGGTTCACAAAAGGAGGTGGCGATGGAGTTGAAGGTCGTTTCGATCGAGAAGCCCGCCGAGGTGAACGTGATCTTGGGGCAGTCCCACTTCATAAAAACCGTGGAGGACATCCACGAGGCCATCGTGACCCAGGTCCCCGGGGCGAAGTTCGGCCTGGCCTTCTGTGAGGCCTCGGGGAAGGCCCTGGTGCGCTGGTCCGGAACCGACGAGGAGATGATTGAGCTCGCCAAGAAGAACGCCTTGGCTCTCTCGGCGGGCCATGTCTTCGTAATCTTCCTCAAGAACCTCTACCCCATCAACGTCCTGAACGCCATCAAGGACGTGCCCGAAGTGTGCCGGATCTTCTGTGCCACGGCCAATCCGCTGCAGGTGATCGTGGCTGAAACGGAACAGGGCCGGGGGGTCTTGGGGGTCATCGACGGGGTGAAGACGAAGGGAGTGGAGACCGAAGAGGACATCCGGGAGAGAAAGGAACTTTTGCGCAAGTTCGGCTACAAGCTTTGAAGGGGCCTCAGACGGCGTTGCCCCCGGTCACGCCGTATGCTAGCCTAGGGAGAGGATGAGACTTTCGGTAAGGGTTTACGAGCCTTCAAGGACGACCCGGAAAAGGCCCGGGTCCTTTCCGAGGTGATCGGGGAGATCGAGGAAAAGCTCGCCCCCTTAGGGGACATCGCCGCCAAAGGTGATGTCGAACTCGCCAAGCTTTCCCTCCAAAAGGAAATAGAACAGACCCGGCTCTCCCTCCAGAAGGAAATCGAAAAGGTACGCGGCGAAGTGGAACAACTACGGCTCTCCCTCCAGAAAGAAATCGAGAAAGTACGTGGCGAAGTGGAACAGGTGAGGCTTTCCCTCCAGGGAGAAATAGAACAAGTAAGACTTTCCCTCCAGAAGGAGATCGAGGGCGTGAAGGCGAGCTTAATTAAATGGGTGATAGGGCTTTTGCTGGTGCAAACCGGTGTCATCGTCTCGGTGATCGCCCTTCTGCGTTGACCTCCCTCACTTAAAGCTTATGGCGAACCCCCGCAGGAGGTGCCTCTGTACATAGCCGGAAAGGATCAGGATCGGAAGGGATGAAACGATGCCGATGGCCATGAGCGGCCCCCAAAGGACCTCGTACTCGGTGATGAAGTGCGCGATGTGGATGGGGAGGGTGAATACCTCGGGCCGCCGCAGGAAAAGGAGCGCATAGATAAACTCGTTCCAGGTCATGATCACCGAGAAGATGGCCGTGGCCACCATTCCAGGTCCCACCAACGGAAGAACGATGGACCTCAGGGTCCGGAGCCGCGAGGCCCCGTCGATGGCAGCGGCCTCTTCCACCTCGATGGGGACATCCCGTACGAACCTAAGGAGCATCCAGATGCTGTAGGGGAGGGTGTATATCTGGTAAGCGATCACGAGCCCGGCGAGTTTGTTCAGGAGCCCAAAAGAACGGAGGGTAGTGTAAAGGGGAATGGCCAGGACCACGGGGGGAACCATCCGCACAAGGAGCACCCACAAAAGGAAGACAAGGTCCAATTTCGCAGGGAATCGAAACCGGGCAAGGGCGTAGGCGGCGGGAAAGGCTACCCCCAGGGAAAGCAACGTCGACCCCAAGGAAACGATAACGGTGTTGATGAAGTACCTGTACGCTTTTTCCTTCCATATCTCCCGGTAATGTTCGAGGGTGAGGCGGTGGGGAAAGATGCTTGGGTTCCGGGTGGCATACTCCAAGGGCTCCTTTACCGAAGTAATGGCCATCCAATAGATGGGGAAGAGAACCAACGCCATGACGAGGACGAGCACGGCCCAAAAAAGGACGCGCTTCACGACCTTCAAGAGCTTCCAAGGACTCATCCCTCTCCCCGCCAGACCTGCCGGATGTAAAGCAGACTCACCAGGCTCACCGCCGCAAACATCACCACCGCCGCCGCCGAAGCCCGCCCCATGTTGAAGTACGTGAATCCCTGTCGATAGATGTAGAAGGAGATGGTCTCCGTGGCCGTCCCTGGGCCCCCGCCGGTCAGGGCGTAGACCTTGTCAAAGATCTTGAAGGTGTCGATGGAGCGGAGGAGCAACGCCAGGAAGATGTGGTTCCGCAAAAGCGGGATGGTAACATGGCGAAAGAGCCGTATTCCCGTGGCCCCATCCACCCGCGCCGCCTCGTAAAGCTCCCCGGGGATGGATTGCAGCCCCGCCAACAGGATCAAAAAGGCCAGGGGAGTCCACTGCCAGATATCCACCAACATCACCGACCACAGGGCGAGGTCCGGGTTTATCAGCCACTTGATGGGTTTGATCCCTAAGTAGCGTAGTACGTAATTGAAGATCCCGTAATCGTAGTGGTACATGGAACGCCAAATAGCACAGATCACCATGGTGGAGAACATCATGGGAAAGATCACCAACGGCAAAAGAAACTTCCTCCCTCGGAACTTCACATTGAAGAGAAGCGCCAGCCCCAATCCCAACAGGACCTCGGTTACGGTGGCACCCACGGAAAAGAGGAAGGTGTTCTTAAGGCCCGTGAGGAAGAACCGGTCGGAAAACAGCCGG
>JALVLL010000030.1 GCA_027027485.1 Candidatus Bipolaricaulota bacterium
TTGATCACCTCGGCCCCCAGGTCCGCCATCCACATGGTGGCCAGGGGTCCGGCCAGGATCCGCGAGAGATCCAGAACCCTGATCCCCGAGAGGGGCTTCGTGTTATTTCCCATCCCGGTTCCCTTCACGAAAGACCCACCCGCTCCCGGACCTCGCGGATCACCTCCCAGGCGATCCTCCGGGCCCTCTCCGCCCCCGCCGCGAGGATCTCCCTTATCTCGCCCTTCTCCTCGAGTTCCCGGCGCCGCTCCCGGATGGGGGCCAGGTACTCCATGAGGTACCTGTAGAGGGTCTCCTTGAGGTCCTTGTAGAGGAGCTTCCCCGCCTTGTGCTTTTCCCGGAAGTCCTCCACCACCTCCGCCGGCGCCACGAGCTCCAACAACAGGAAGAGGTTCGCCACCCCGGGCGACATCTCCTGGCCCGGTTGGAGCCCCATGTCGGTGACGGCGGAGCGGATCTTCTTGTAGATCGATTTCTCGTCCTCCATGAGGCCGATGTAGTGATCGGGGCCGTAGGATTTGCTCATCTTACGGCTGGGGTCGGCCAGGGACATGATGCGGGCGCCTTTGGAGAGGATGGGCTGGGGTTCGGGGAAGAGCTCGCCGAAGCGGTAGTTGAAGCGGCGGGCGATGCGACGGGATAGCTCCAGGTGCTGGAGCTGATCCTCCCCCACGGGGACGTGGTCCGCAAGATACAGGAGGATGTCCGCCGCCTGTAGCACCGGGTAGTAGAAGAGCCCGGCGTTCACGAACTCCTGCTCCTTGGCCTTCTGCTTGAACTGGGTCATCCGGGTGAGGTCCCCATAGGAGGTGACGCACCCCAGGATCCAGCAGAGTTCGGTGTGCTGGGGGACGTCCGATTGCACGAAGAGGATCGACTTCTCGGGGTCGATGCCGCACGCCAGGAGGTCCAAGGCCAGGGACTCCTTGGCCCGGCGCATCTCCTCGGGGACCATGGACTCGTTGGTGAGGGCGTGGTAGTCCACGATGCAGTAGATGCATTCGTTTCCCTCTTGGAGCTCCACCCACTGCTTTATCGCCCCGAAGTAGTTCCCCAGGTGCAACACTCCCGTGGGTTGGATCCCGGAGAAGATCCTCATGGGTCACCTCCTGAACGGGCGGGATTCAAAGGGAAGAGGAAAGGAAAGGGTATCCTAGCGGCGCCAAAGACAGCCTCCTCGCATTTCCCTTCCCTCCGCGGGGATTATAAGCGGACCTGATGGCTTGGGGTAAACAGGCGGTGGGAATAAAAAGAAGGGGGACGCCGCGAGGCGTCCCCCTTTCTGTCCCGGGAGCCCGGCTCAGGCCCCCTCGGCCTCGGACAGTGAAATGAGTCCCCGGATCCCCTCCACGAGCTCGTCCAAGGCCTCGGAGAGAGCGGCATACCAAGCGGTCTCGCGGAATTCGGGCGTCCCCACCCGGATCTCCACCGCCCAGGGTGCGGGCGTGGGCAGGATCTCGAAGGTGAGGGTGGAGATGAGGGTGGAAGTGTTGTCGTATAGGTAAGCACGGTAGAGTCCAGGGGAAGCCGGGGTCATACCGAACATCTGATCCCAGGTCCAGGTGACGCACTCATCGCCCGGCGCCGAGCTCTCGAGCGCCGAGGTCCAGCTGGGGGGACCGCCCCCCAGGGGCTCGATCACCACGTAGAAGGAGTTCGGGTCCATCCAGGGGTTGGGATCGAGGTACCCGAGGATCACGGGTTCGCCCGAGAGGTAGGTGCCCTTGTTCGACCGGAAACCTCCCGCACAGACATCCCCCGGGAGGGAGACGAAGAAGGAAAGATCGATGCTGAGGCCGGCCTTCCCCTGGCTTTCACCCTCTCCCTCGAGCTTGCCCAAGACCTTTCCCTCGGTGAGGGAGAGGACTTCCAGGCTCACCTTGGCCCTCACGTGGGCCCCCTCGATGGCCAAAGGCCCCAGGGAGAGCTTCACCGAGGAGGCCCTGATCCACTCCAGGGTCCCCTTAGCGACATGGGTCGCGCCGAGGTCCGCCGCGGCCCGGCGCAGGACCCCCTCATCCCGGGGATTCAGGCCCCGCTGTTCCGCCCAGTTCACCAGGGCATCCGGCGGGACCACGTTGTAGCCCTCCAGCGAGAGCTTTCCGGCGAGCATCCGCCCGAGCCCCATCTCCACATCCACCAGGGCCGAAGCGGATCCGTCCTCGAAGGGGAAGACGGCTATCACCGGGGCACTTCCCCCGAGGGAGTCCCCACCCTGGGCGACGCCGGGCAGGGCCACGACCAAAGAAGCGAGGATCGCCAAAGCGAGCAACGTTTTCCGGAACATCGTCCCTCCTTTCCGTGTAGCTTCTACACCCGAAGGGGGGCGCAGGTTTCTGGGAAAAAGGACGAGGGATTCCTATAATAGCTTTCAAGGAAAGTTGTGGGCTCAAGGGGGGATCATGACGAAGGGCTTTGTGTTCGCGATCGCGATGGCCGCCTTATCCGTGGCGGTTGTGGGAGCGGAGACAGTGGATTTCCACAGCACGGGCACCTTTTCCGAGGGGCTCTATTGGCTCGAGGATCACACCCTTAAGGACACGGCCACCTGGGTCATCTCGGGGTTGCCCGTGGGAGGGGTTGAGCTCGAATTCCGGGGCTATACCCGGCCGGGGAAAAAGGTCTGGCCGGGGAGGGAGTTCTATGTGCGCCTCTTCTGGCGCCCGCTGGGAGCCCCGAATTGGCAGGTGGAGGACTTCATCCTGACCGTGGGGCTCCCTGAGGGGGAACTCGTGGAGCTTTCCGGCGAGGTCTCGATTCCCTGGGAGGGGGGCGAGGGGCTCGAGCTCAAGCTGAAGCGCCTCTTTCCCTGCAGCCCCAAGATAGGGGTCGACCGGAACAGTTTCTCCTTGATAAGCCCTGCCCTTCCCGAGCCGGTGCCTACGCCTCCCCCTGAGCCCGAGCCGGAACCGGAGCGTCCCTGCCTTGATGTATCCGAGCCCATCTGTTACACCGACGCCGCCTCCTTCGCCTCCGACTTCGGGATCACGATCCCGGAGGTTCCCATCGAGGAGAGGATCCTCCTCCCCGATACATCGAGCCCCGGGGAAGCCTACGCCCTGGAGGAGGGCCACTACTGGGGCACCATCGGCGGGACCCTGGAGCCCTGGGGCACCACCGATACCCAGGACTGGTACAAGGTCGTTCCCCAGCCTGGGCAGGCCGCCGTGGTCTACATCGCCCACATCGGCGCCTGGGACTACGAGTTCTTCATCTACGACATCTGCGGCTACTACCGCGAAAAACCCCTGGCGAGCGAGAACTTCTGCGTCGTGCCCTACAGCGAGGAGGACAGAAGCGGTTACCTAATCCGCATCTTCCGGAAAGGCGGCTACGGCGAGTACCTGATCTCGGTCTTCTACGTGGATCTCTGCCCGTGATCACTCCCAACCGAACTCCCGGGCGAGCTCCTCCAGGGAGCGAGGGGAGCGTTTGGGTCTCCTTTTGTTCATCTCCTTTTGCACGATCTTTTGCGCGATGATCCTCGCCTTCACCCCAGGGGGGATCCCCCCCTTGTGGTTCGCCACGGCCTCCTGGCCATAGGGACAGAGGGGAAGGTAGGGGCAGTACCTGTGGGCCCAGTGCTCCGGGGGAAGCCGGAACTCATCCCGTTCGGGGAGCTTCCCCTCCCGCGCGAGTTCTATCACCTCGGGGAGCTTCTCCAGCATCCCCTCCAGGTCCCCCTCATCCTCCCCCACCGGGAAGATGCGGTACTCCAGGGTGTCACGGTTCTCGTAGTAAACGAGGCCCCCGCGGATGGGGATCCCGTAGAACCGCTTGAGGCCCCGCTGATAGATGAGGCATTGCCTCGCGTGCTCGGGCTTCGGCTCTCCCCTCGAGGCCACCTCGGCGAAGCCCATGGAGCCCGTGGTCTTCACCTCCAGGGCGTAGAACCCGGGCTCCTCGACCCCGGCCTCGGGGGGAATGTAGAGGAGGGCATCGCAGCGGCCCCGGATGCGGAGCTCCGGCTCCAGGAAGGGGAGCTCCCGCGCCACGATGAACGGCCGCAGATACCCCATGATGCGTTCGTGGGAGAGGCTCCCCGCCTGCATGATCCGCTTCCTCCTCGCCTCTGGCTCCGCCCGGGGGTGGCGCAAAAGCTCATGCCCCACGGCAAGCAAACACCCCTGGGCCAGGGTGGACGGATGTACATATCCGAGCTCATCCCTCGGTTCCTCCAGCTTCCCTTCCACCGCCCGCCGCAATACATCCAGGACATCCATCCCCTACCTCCTAGAACGGCAGGGCCACGGGCTCCGTCCCTCTCTCGGCGAAGAAATACCGCGTCTCCCCCGCCGTCTTTATGCCCTTCAGGCTCTTCACCCTCACGATGAGGGGGTATCCCCTGGTGGCGTTCCCCACCACCATGGCGTGGAAGTCGGGGAGCCTCTTCACGAATCCCTCCAGGGTCCCTTCGTCCAATAGCGCGCATTTGGCCAAGTGCCTCACGTCGTCCTCGAAGGGGATCCGGAGCACGAAGAGGTTGTCCACCTGCCGGAGGATCGCCTCATCTAACCCCGAGATCATGTTGGTGATGAAGAAAGTGGTGAGGCCCAGGTGCCGCGCCCGGGTCACCAGGTACCCGATAGTGTTCCGGGGGATGTAGAGGTGGGCCTCCTCGAAGAAGACGAAGGGGAAGCGACCGGTGCCGTCCCTTATCTCGCGCTCGCAGATCCTCCTTATGATCTCCACCGCAGCCTGGACGAAGGCCGAACGGGCCACGTTGGAGAGGCCGGAGATATCTATCACCAGGGCGCCCCCGTTTCGGATCCTGCGGTATTCCTCCTCGAGCGAGACCACCTCCTTGGGGTGCGAGGCGATGAGCCCCGTGGCTTGAACGGCCCGGAGCCGGCTGCGTATGGCCGCGTTGACGGCCTCGGAGTCGGAGAACTCCCCGGCCTCGGCCAGCTGCAGAAGTTCCCGGATCCCGATGAAGGGCGGCTTCCTCCCCATCCGCTCCATCTCGTACATCTCGGAGATCAAGGCCCTCAGCCGGTATTCCAGGTTTATGGCCGAGATCTCCGGGAGCCCGAAGCGGCGGATCAGGGTCATGAAGGGATCTATCCCGAACTCCCTGAGGTCCATCCTGAGGTCGACCCCGGCCCTCAGGGGGATCACCCCGCGCTTCCCTGGGAGATGCGGCGGGAGATGCACATACTCCCGGTTGAGGTCGAAGACGATACACGG
This sequence comes from Candidatus Bipolaricaulota bacterium, assembly GCA_027027485.1. GTDB lineage: Bacteria > Bipolaricaulota > Bipolaricaulia > Bipolaricaulales > Bipolaricaulaceae > JALVLL01. Next base: position 5,188 of record JALVLL010000030.1, read on the forward strand.
GGCCCCTTGGTTTACGAGCTCGAGGAGGATCACCTTGGCCAAGTATGACTTCCCCGAGCCCTTGGCCCCCACGATCACGTTGACCTTTTCCAGCGACCTCCCGTCGAGCTGGAAGGGCTCCCCGTGGGAGGTCTCCCCGAGGTGGAGGGGGTGGCCGTGGTCGGGGACACACTCCTCCACGATCTTCTTGTGGGGGATACGGGTGATGCGCACGTCCCGAGAGGGGATCCAGCCGTCCCAGGCGTGCCAGCCCCTTTTGTTGAAGAGCTTCCTTATCTTCGCCAGGGCGAGGTTGAGGTTCCTCATCTCGAGCTCGGGGGGGAGGAGCTCCACCAGCAGGCGAGCCAGGGCGTCGTGGTCCTCCCCCAGGGCCAGCCTTAGCTGTTCCCGGATCACCGATGGGTAGCTCGCGGTGCGGAACTCTATGATCTGGACCACCAACCCCCTTCTGCTTTCGGGGTCATAGAGGAGGAGGCTATCCCCCACCCGCAGGTCATGTCCCCGGGGGTGATACACCAGCTCGACAACATCCCCTTGGACCCGGTAAACCTGGATCGACACGGCGATCTCCTTGAGTTTTCGCCCACAGTGTAACGCTTTATAAAATCCTCCACAAGGGGGAAACCTTGTGTGGGTCGAGATATACACAGTTCCCGCGGGAAGGTCCCTCGGTGCGGGGACCGAGGAGGACGGGAGAAGGACCCCGCGGCAAACGATGGAGCCCAGCTTCTCACCGGGATAGTCATCCCCCGACGCGATTTCGACAGGTGGACTTTTCCTCGTGTGGCCTGGGGGTTGGGGCTCAAGGCGCTGCTGGAGCCCGGTCCCGGTGGGTGGGAGGAGCGGGAGGGTCACGTAAGGGAA
>JALVLL010000031.1 GCA_027027485.1 Candidatus Bipolaricaulota bacterium
CGCCCGGGCGCGGGCCCAAAGCTGGGGGAGGAGCGACACCTCCGGCTCAAGCAAGAGGGCGCCCCCGCCCTGGGAGAGGACCCGCCGGGCGGCCCGCAGGTAGACCTCGGTCTTCCCCGCCCCGGGAGGGCCAAACAGGAGAAACACCTCTCCTGCGGGGGCGGCCGCGATCTCCTCGAGGGCCCGCTCCTGCTCGCGGGTGAGCCTGATATCCGGCCGCGGCTCCCGCAGGGGGAACGAGAAGGGCAGCGACTCGGGCCTGAGGAGCCCCTTTTTCACCAACGAGGAGATCGTGGAAGCGGAGACCGAGGCCCGCGCCCTGAGCTCCCGCTCCTCCAACGGGCCGGCCATAGCCACCTTCAGGACCCGCGCCTGGGCCGGGGCCTTCCGGGAAAGCCCTTCCAGGAGCCCTTGGGCCACATGCAGGGGAACGCCCAGGGAGAGCCGCCGGGCCCTGGGCCTTGCGCGCCTGGGGATCGTGCGCTCCAGGCAAAGTCCCAAGGAGACGAAATACCTCCCGGCGATCTCCTCGAGGAGCTCGATCTTTTCGGCGGGGATCACCGGGCCCTCGTCCCGGAGGATCGGCTGTAGGGGGCCGCGGTGTTCCGGTTCCTCCCGCAGGGCCACCACGATCCCCCAGAGGGCGCGCTTTCCCAGGGGGACGAGCACCCGGTGCCCCACCCCGACTTCCATCCCCTCGGGGACCTCGTAATCGAAGGGGGAGATCTTGGGGACGGGCAGGGCCACCTTGGCGATCATCCCTTGCGGCGAGCGAGATAGACCAGGACCCCTTTGATGTTCATCACGAGCTCCCCCTTGTCCGGATCGCCTCGGTACGCGTACCCCAGCACCTCGGGGTCCGAGAGGAGCCGCTTCAGGGCCTCGTCCTCGTTCGCCGCGGAATCCAGGGCCGCTTCGATCTTCCCCACCCACCAGCGCAGGAGCCCGGCGTAATCCCGGAGGAGCCTCTCGGGCTCATCGGCCGGCCCGAAGTGGGTGTAGAGGAGGCGTTTGGGTCGAAGCGAGAGGAGCTTTTCCAGGCTCTCCAGCGCGCGCTCCAGGTGGAAGCTCGGAGGAGGGGTGGCGGGATAGAGCCTTCCCTCCAGGTAAAGCCCCGCGGCATCGCCGGTAAAGAGCTCCCCCGTCCTGGGCAGGAGGAAACAGAGGTGGTGGGGAGCATGGCCCGGGGTGGGAACCGCCACTACCTCCACATCCCCCACCTGAAAGGAACGCTCCTCTGCCACGGGCTCCAGGCGCTCGCGGGGGATGGGCACCGCGGTGCCGTAGAGGGGGAACCTCTTTCCCACCGCTTCCTCGACCGAAGCGAGGAGCCTCGAGGGATCCTCCAGGTGCTTCGCCCCCCGCTCGTGGACCACCACCATAGCCCGGGGGAGCTCCCGCACTAAGGCCCCGGCCCCGCCCCCGTGGTCCAGGTGGATGTGGGTAAGGAAGATCACCCGGACACCTTCCCGCGGGATCCCGAGCTCTTCAAGCGCCCGTAGGACCAGCTGGGTGGCCAGGGAGGTCCCGGTCTCCACCAACGCGGCCTCTTCCCCGTCCCGCAGGATATACACCCCGCCGTAGCGTGGGATCCCGAACTGGCCGGTGTCCAGGAGCCAAAGGCCCCTCCGCAGTTCCTCCGGCTTCCCCATTTCCGGAGCCAGTTTACCGGATACACGACCGTTCCCTCGAGTCCCGCATGCTTTGCGGCGTCGGAGCCCATCCCCGACGGCCGGGGGCAGGTTCACAGGAACCATCCGGTACCGATGCCCAAAACCAGGAAAAGCGTCCCCAAAAGGCAGCTCATGAGGGCCACCAAGGTGGCGGACGAGATCCAGCGCCGGGGGGAGATGGGGTAGGGGGTGCGCTCCGAGACCGATACCACCACCACGTTGGCCGTGGCACCGATGGGGGTGGCGTTCCCCCCGAAGCCCACCCCCACCGGTGCCACGGCCAACGTGGTGGTGGTATCGGTCTCGGAGCGCACCC
>JALVLL010000032.1 GCA_027027485.1 Candidatus Bipolaricaulota bacterium
GAATGGTAAGGGGGGGATAGGGCCTCTCCACGCAAGCATGGGTAATCTTAAGGCTCTCGAGGCGGCATACGAAAAGAAGGCGTCGGGATACACTACTTACGCGGAGCGGGGATTGATAGTCAGGCCCCAGCAGGGGCTCCCATGGAGGGAGCCCGGCGCCAAACCCTCCATTGTGACACCCCTCGATGTTCCATACGAGGCGACGGTAAATCTGGTGGGGAAGGCGGATCAGGGGTGGAAGACGACGCTCCTCAGCCCCAGCTGGGCCCCCCTCATCGCCATCTCGGGCCTAGGCGGCTACCTGACGGGTGGTAAGGAGGGAGCCCAGAGGTCTATGGAGTACGCGGGCCGGGCCGCCTACGGCGCCTCCCTGGGCTTCGCCGCCCTGGGAGCCTGCCTCCCCGAGCTCGACAAGCCCGGCTCCCGGGGGGGGAGGATCTGCCCCTTCGCCTCCCTCATCGAGGAGAGGTTCGGGCACAGGGGCATCGCCCACTCCCTCTTCGCCCTCTCCCTCCTCGCCCTCGCCTCCCTTCCCCTCTGGCTCCTTTGGGGGAGGTTCATCTGGTGGCTCGCCCTGCTTTTGGGATATCTCTCCCACCTCATCCTCGATATGGCCACCGTGGAAGGGGTGCAGCTCTTCTGGCCCCATCCTGGGAGGGCGGTCTTTCCCGGAAGGGACGACCTCAGGCTCGACCAATCCTCCCCCTCGGCCCCCAGGGCCGAGACCGCAGTCATGGTGGCCCTCATCGCCTTCGCAGGGCTCCTTTGGCCCCTCTCCCAGACCGGGATCACCCGGGCCCTGGTCAGGGCCATCGGCACCCTGGAGAACACCCTCCCCGAATACCACAGGCTATCCCCAGGCTACCGGGTCTTTTTGGAGGGAAAGTTCTCCTCGCGGGTTTCCGGCGAGGTCTATGAGGGCCGCTTCCCCATCGTGGGGGTCCACGGCGAGGGGTACGTCGTGGAGGTGGAGGGCGTCCTCATGAGCGTCTGCCGTGAGGGATGTGATCTCGTTCCCCTGGGAAAGGTCCGCCTGATCAAAGGGGAGCCTCTACACGAGGAGGCGTTGGAGCTCGACCTTTCCGGCCTCCCCTTGGGGGCCCTTTCCGAGAGGATCCCCGAAGGGGTGGAGCATTGGATCACCGGCACCCTGGTCCTCGAGGAGCCCATCTCCCCGCCCATATACCCCGACCGGTGGAACCCGGTGAGGGGATCCTCCACCGTGACCCTGCAGTTCGCCCGCCTGGAGGACCTCGAGCCCTACTTTGGGATCCTCGTCGATCAGGGCCATGTGGTGGTGAGGATCCGGCGCCCGCCCGGGGAAACCCGTAACCCATCACCCGTCACTCATCACCCATCACCCACCTACATCCGGCCGGTGGAGCTTCGCCTGAGGATCCCCACGCTCTCGGATCTAAAGGTGTCGGTGGGGGACGAGGTTGAGGAGGGGGACCCCATCGCCGTGGAGGCGACGGAGGAGATCCTCGGGGCCATGCGGGACCTTCGGGAAGCGAGGTCCCTGGGCGGGATCGTCGGCATGGCCCTGGCCTGGCTGGCCGAGCAGAGGCTCGCTTCCCTCAAGGCCCAAAGCCTCATCCTCTCCCCCATCTCGGGCACCGTGGCCGGGGTGAAGGTGGAGGGCGGAGATGGAGAGGGGATCACCGTGGTCCTCCGCCTCTGTCCCGCTTCGGCCCCGCCGGCGGGCACTTCCCTGTGTCGGGCACGAGCTTCGGATGAGGAGGGCGCCCCTCCCGCCGGCGCCCCCTCCCATAACCCCGCCTGCTGCCCGGTGGAGGCCTACTTCGTCTCCCCGAGGATCGACCACGTGATCAAAAGGGTCCTCCTGGAACTCATCCGTGGGGCGAAGGAATCCATCGAGATCGCCATCTATTCCTTCACCGACGACGACCTGGGGGAGGCGGTGGTGGAGGCCCACCGAAGGGGCGTGAGGGTCCGGGTCATCATGGACACCTCCCAGCCCAAGGCC
>JALVLL010000033.1 GCA_027027485.1 Candidatus Bipolaricaulota bacterium
GTCAATACCCAATGCCGCGGCGTTCCTCGGGCTGCGGGAACGGGGGGCATGGAGGCCCGCCGGGGATGGGGGTTTGGCCCTCGGATGTCGAAACATGGGGGCTCCGGATAAAATATGTATAACGCGAAGGTGGCGGAATTGGCAGACGCGCCGGCCTTAGGAGCCGGTGCCCGTAAGGGCGTGCGGGTTCGACTCCCGCCCTTCGCACTGAAAAGCGGTGACGCGTTACGCCTAGTGGGTGATGTGTGACTTGAAAAGGGGCGCCAGAGGCGTCCCCTTTTCTCCATGGGGTCGAGACCTCTCCCCGTCCGTAAACCCGTCAGGGCGTCCCTACGGGCTGTCCCTCCTTTGCCTGGGAGAGGATCCACTGGATCGCGGCCTGGATGTCCTCGTCCACATCGGTATTCGGATCGTCCCCCACCTGGATATTCGGCTCTATCCCCACCTCGTGTACCTTGTTCTTCTTCGGGGTGAAGTACTCGCCGATGGTGAGCTTGAGGGCGCTGCCATCGGGGAACTCACGCACGACCTGTTGTATCACGCCCTTCCCGAAGGTCTTCTTCCCGATGAGTACCCCAGCGCCGTGCTCCTTTATGGCAGCGGCCACTATCTCCGCCCCAGAGGCGGTGCCCCCGTTGACGAGCACCGCCAAAGGCAGGTTCGGGAAGGCATTGCCCCGGGAGTAGTGGGGCCGGTAGCCGTAGACCGGCCCCTGGGCGTAGAGGATCACCCCTTCGTCCACGAAGAAGCTCGCCACGTCCACCGCCGCTGAAAGCAGCCCCCCTGGGTTGTTGCGGAGATCCAGGATGATCCCCCGGAGCTTGTCCAAGGGGAGCCCGTAGAGGGCCCGGCCCACCTCGGCCGGGGTCCTGGCGGTGAAGAAGAGGATCCTGATGTAGGCGATCCTTTTGTCCTCCCAGTATTCGTAGAGTACCGGCTGTAGCTTTATCCGGGCCCGCACCAGGGTTACCTCCCGCTCCCGGCCCTCCGGGGTAACGATGGTGAGGGTGACCTTTGTGCCCTCTGGCCCCCGGATCCGCATGGAGACCTCCTCCAGGGTGAGGTCCTCGGTGGGCTTCCCGTTCACGGCCTTGATCCAATCCTTGGGCCGGATACCGGCTTCGTAAGCCGGGGTCCCGGGGAAGGTGGTGACCACCACCACCTTCCCCTTTCGGATCGTGATCTCCATGCCCACCCCGGAGTACTCCCCCCGGACGGATTCCTGCCAAGCGGAGTACTCATCGGGGGTGAAGAAGACGGAATAGGGATCTTTCAGGGCCCTCACCATCCCCTTGATGGCCCCGTAGAGGAGGTCCTGATCGCTCACTTCATCGGCCCTGTAGAAGTAGTACCGGATGAGGTCGCGGATCTGGTAGAGGGGATCGAAGAGGCCCTTCTCCTGGGGCGCCGATAGGGCCACCAGGGAGACCAAAACGGCCGAAACGAGGAGGACCCTCATGCCCTTCAGCGCCTCCTCAATAGAAGATCTCCGCGAGCTCTATGAGCTCATCGGGGACGAGCCTGGGGGAGTTGGCCGCCACCTCCTCCAAGGGAACCGGCACCACCCTCTCCCCCTGCATCCCCACCATGAACCCGGACTTCCCCTCCAGAGCGAGCTCCACCGCCTTAACCCCGAGGCGGGTCGCCAGGAGCCTATCGAACGCGGTGGCGATCCCTCCGCGCTGGAGATACGCGAGCACCGTCACCCGGGGGGTGAGGGGGAGCTCCTCCTTGTATTCCCGGAGCCTCGAGGCGAGCCAGTACCCGATCCCGCCGAGCTGCACATGGCCGAAGGCATCCACCTCGCCCTGGGTCACCTGCTTTCCCCCCAGCTCCACCGGCCGGGCGCCCTCCGCCACCACGATGATGGAGAAGCGCTTGCCGAGCTCGAGCCTCTTCTTGAGCCGCGCCACCACGTCCTTCACGGAGAAGGGGCGCTCGGGGATCAGGATCACGTCCGCCCCCCCGGCCATCCCGCCCAT
>JALVLL010000034.1 GCA_027027485.1 Candidatus Bipolaricaulota bacterium
GCCCCACGAGCTGACCTTGGCCCGGGAGGCTTTGGAGACGGTGAAGGTGCCGCGTCGGCGGGGGCGTCCCCGGAAGCGTCCCCGGGAGCTGGTGGCGGACAAGGCCTATGACAGCCGTGGGTTCCGGGGATGGCTGAGGAGGAAGGGGATCAGGCCCACGATCCCTCCCATCGAGAGGAAGAGGAGGCGGGGGCGTTCATTGCGAGTAGGGCCGGGCTACCGGGAGCGGTGGAAGGTGGAACGGCTGTTTGCCTGGCTGGGGCAGTTCCGACGGTTGGTGGTCCGCCATGAACGCCTGGTGGAGGTGTTCCGTGGCTTCGTCTTGGTGGCTTTTATCCTCATCTGCCTCAGACAATTTTGAAAGGGGTTCTAACCTCGGCCTTCACGGGCTTGGGCTTAAGCCTCTCGTAAAGCTCGATCAAAGTCGCCATCGTTCCAACGGCATTATAGCCAACTGAAAAAGTTGTGGCATAGCTCAAATCTCTACGCCGAAGAGGTGGCATGCGTTCTTAAAGGTGCGTTCGGCCACCTCATTAGGAGAAATCCGCAGGACCTCGGCGATCTTCTCCACAACAAGCCGCACCTTCCCGGGATCGTTCCTCTTCCCCCGGAAGGGCTCCGGAGGAAGATAGGGGGAATCGGTCTCCACCAGTAGCCTGTCTAAGGGGATCTCGCGAAGATATGCCCGAAGCGCCACGTTCTTTTTGTACGTTATCGGGCCCCCGATCCCGATGTGAAAACACAAGTCCAGGAATTCCCTCGGCGATCCGTGGGCCGCCGAGAACGCGTGGATCACCCCTTTCCCGGGATTCACCTCCCGCAGGATCTCCAATAAGTCCTCCCGCGCATCCCCCCTGAGGTGTACGATCACCGGCAAGTCCTTCTCTTTGGCAAGCTCAAGCTGTGCCCGGAACGCCCACTTCTGATCCTCCCTGGGCGAGAGGTCCCGGTAGTAGTCGAGGCCGCACTCCCCCACCGCCACCGCCTCCCGATCCAGTAACCCCGCGAGCTCCCGTAGGACCTCTTCCGTGAAGTGCTTGGCCTCGTGGGGGTGGACCCCGCATGCGGCGAATATATGCCGGTGCTTTCGCGCCAGCTCCAGCGACGCCCGCGAGCTTTCGAGATCGACTCCCACGTTCACCACATAGACGCCTTTTTCAACTAACTTCCGGATGACGCTTTCGCGGTCGGGGTCGAACTGGGGGAAGTCTAGGTGAGCATGGCTATCGAAGAGGCGCATCCTCGGGATTCAGTATCCGGCCTCCAGCCGCCGGATCACCTGGGGAATGGCCCCGAGGAGGTCCCCTGGGATTATCGCCCGCTCGGCGCCCCCGGAGGCGAGCACCTCGGCGGCCTTCCCGTGGACGTAGACCCCGACACAGGCGGCCTCCAGGGCCTCGGCCCCACCGGCCCAGATTCCCCCGATGAGTCCCGAGAGGACATCCCCCGAGCCCCCGTGGGCCAGGGCGGTATTCCCCCCGAGATGGAGGTAAACGTCGCCGTTCGGGGTGGCGATGGCCGTGGGAGGCCCCTTCAATACCACAACAGCTCCCCACTCCTTCGCCGCCTCCCGGGCGCGCTCGATCTTGTGGGCCACCACTTCCTCCACCGTGCCCCCGCTCAAGCGTGCGAACTCACCGGGGTGTGGGGTGAGTATCGGGGTGACGGGTAACGGGTGACGGTTGACGCGTTTCAAGAGTTCGACGCGGCCCGAGAGGGCGTTGAGGCCGTCGGCATCCAGGAGGAGCTTCTCCACCTCCCCGAGGAGGGATTCCACCAGGGCCGTGGGCCCTGGCCCCCTCCCGAGCCCCGGCCCACAGATCACCACATCCATCTCCGCCGCGAGCTTGAGGACCCCTTTGACAGCTTCCTTGGAGAAGATCCCTTTCCCCGTGGCCGGGAATGGGTGGACCAGGGCTTCGGTGACGCTTCCCTCGAGCACGGGATACAGCGGTTCGGGACAGGCTATATG
>JALVLL010000035.1 GCA_027027485.1 Candidatus Bipolaricaulota bacterium
GTCTTCCGGTCCCCCCAATCCACGAAACGCGAGAGGGCCTCGATACCGACCACCACGGCATTGGAGGCGAGCCCGGCTTCCATCATCCCCCCGGCCACCGCCAGGCCGAAGATGAAACCGGCGCACCCAGCCTTGATATCGAAGAAGGGTGGCTCGTGGAGTAGATCCAGTCCCTCGGCGATGAAAGGGGCCGTTCCGGGGATGATCTCCTCGGGGACGTTGGTGGCCACGACGAGGAGCTCCACCTCGCGCGGGGAGATCCCTGCCCTCTCCAGGGCCCTCCGGGCGGCCTCCACCCCCATATCCGCAGGGGGGTCGCCCTCCTCCAGGATCCGGCGGCGGCTTATCCCCGTGCGGGAGCGGATCCACTCGTCGGATGTGTCCAGGGTGCGGGAGAGGTCCTCGTTGGTGATTTCCCGCCCGGGGAGGAAGCGTCCGGTACCAGCCACTGAGAGGCGGATCATGCCCGGGATAGGCCTTCGGCGACCCTCTCCATGAGGCCGGTCTTCACGGCCCAGAAGGTGCGTTCCACCGCCGCCTCCATGGCGGCGGCGTTGGAGCGCCCATGGGCGATGAAAACGAGCCCCTTCACCCCGAGGAGCGGGGCCCCGTTATAACGCTCGTAACTGAGCAGCATGGAAAGCTCCGTGACCTTCTTCTTGATGAGGAAGGCGGCGAGTTTGCCCCCGGGGGAGTCCTGGATCGCCTTTCCGAGGGCCCGCCAGACCATCTCGGCCCCGCCTTCCAGGGCCTTTATGGTGAGGTTGCCCGCGAAGCCCGGGCACACCACCACATCCACGGGGCGCTCGGAGACGAGCCCATGGGGTTCCACATTGCCCACGAAGTTGTTTTTCCCCTTGAGGAGTTTATGGGCCTCGCGGGTGAGCTTGTCGCCCTTTATCTCCTCCTCCCCCACGTTGAGGAGGCCCATCCTGGGCTCTTCCACCCCCAGGATCTCCCGGGCGTAGATCTCCCCCATAACGGCGAACTGGAAGAGGTTATATGGCTTGCAGTCCACGGTGGCGCCGGCATCGATGAGGTACAGTTCCCGACCCTGAAGGGTGGGGACGGCGGCACAGATCCCGGGCCGCAGTACCCCGGGTATACGGCCCAGGGTGAACACGGAAGCGGCCACCACGGCGCCGGTATTGCCCGGGGAGAGGAAGGCCTCGGCCCGTCCATCGGCCAGGATCCTTATCCCCTTCACCAGGGAGGAGTCCCTCTTGCGGGAAGCCTTAAGCGGGGGCTCGTCCATGCGGACCACATCCGGCGCGTGGACCACCTCCACCGGGAGGGTCGGGTCCAAGTGGGGGTGGATTTCCTTCTTGTTGCCGACCAAGATAAGGTTGAGGGGGAGCCTCCTCGCCGCCGCCTGCGCCCCGCTTATGAGCTCCGATGGGGGGTTATCCGCCCCCATCACATCCACCGCGATCCGAATACCCATAAAAAATTTGGTGCCGAGGGCGGGAGTCGAACCCGCACGGGCTTAAAAGCCCACTGCCCCCTCAAGACAGCGCGTCTGCCAATTCCGCCACCTCGGCCTGCACCTCTATCTTAGCGCTCTCCCATAGGGCGATCAAGACCCCCTGCTGGCGCTCCCCGCCGCCGGTGAAGGGGGGGCATCCGCCTCCCCTATCCCGGGTTCCAAAGGGCCTTGGATCCCGGCACCCGTTGATATCGGCGACCGCCGCGTGTATCTGATAGGGGTGTCCAGGCTGCGGGTGCGAACGCTGGGACCGGGTGATTTCGGGGAGCTCGCCGCGGAGGCGGGCCACCTGGATGGGTGGCCCTCCTTCGACGCCTACGAGCGCTGGAGGAGGGCATTGGGGATCCTGCGCATCCACTGGGCCTCCCCCGAGGAGCACCTCGCTTTCCTCGGCGTGGAAAGGGGAGGGGAAATACTCGCCGCCGCGCGGCTTTCCTTGGTTCCCTTCCGGGAAAGGCGCCACTG
>JALVLL010000036.1 GCA_027027485.1 Candidatus Bipolaricaulota bacterium
GGCAAGGCCGCCCGCCTGCGGGAAAAGCGGTTCTTGCGCAAGTAGTCAGGTGGGCGAGTTTCCAACTCGCCCTCAAGCGGTTGCCGCCGAGAAGTCAAGCGCCAGGTTTGGCGCTCTTTTTGTTTGGGAAGACAGGGTGGATCGAATCCCGACGTTGGACTACGAACGGCTGTGGTGGGATGCCGGGTTCCGCCGGGTGGCCGGCCTGGACGAGGCGGGCCGGGGGGCCTGGGCCGGGCCGGTCGTCGCCGCCGCCGTGATCCTGCCCGCCGACCAGCCGGACCTGCTCCGACGATTGGCCGGGGTCCGCGATTCCAAGATGCTGTCCCCCGCCCGGCGGGAGGCGCTGCTGGCGGTGATCCGCGAGACGGCGCTGGCGTGGGGAGTGGGGTTGGCCTCAGCAGCCGAGATTGACCAGATCGGCATCGTGCCCGCCACCCGCGCCGCCCTGCTCCGCGCCCTCGCGCGGCTCTCCCCGGCGGCCGACGTCGGGAGCACCATCGGGTGCCTCCGGGCATTGGGAGTGGAGATCTCTCTAGATGGGGACCGGACGGTGGTCACGGGAAGGGGCCCAGAGGGCCTCTCCCCGCCTCGAAGCCCCCTGGATTGCGGGAACTCCGGGACCACCATGCGCCTTTTGGCCGGGGTGCTCGCGGGGAGGCCCTTTACCTCGGTCCTCGTGGGGGACGAAGCCCTCTCCCGCCGTCCCATGCGCCGGATCGTCGAGCCCCTCTCCCGCATGGGGGCCGAGGTCTCCGCCCGGGACGGGAATTTCCCTCCCCTGCGGATCCGGGGCGGGAGGCTCCGGGGGATATCCTACGAGCTCCCCGTTGCCAGCGCCCAGGTGAAATCCGCGGTGCTGCTCGCCGGACTCCAGGCTTCGGGGAAAACGGAGGTCTTGGAGCCGGCCCCGTCCCGGGACCATACCGAGCGGATGCTCGCGTACCTCGGTGCCCCGATCGAGGTCGAGGGACGGCGTATACGGGTGCGCGCGGGGGAACTCCGAGCGAGGCCCATCGCGGTCCCCGGGGACATCTCCTCCGCGGCGTTCCTCATCGCCGCATGTGCCGCCCGCCCCGGGTGCGAACTCATCGTCCAAGGGGTAGGGGTCAACCCCACCCGCACCGGCTTCCTGGATGTGCTCCGGGAGATGGGGGCCGAGATCTGGGTGCTTGACGTGCGGGAGGAGAACAACGAGCCGGTGGGGGACATCCTCGTGCGGGGAAGGGAGCTCCGGGCGGTGGAGGTGGGGGGCGGTATCGTCCCCAGGATGATCGATGAGCTCCCACTTCTCTTCGTCCTCGCCACGCAGGCCCGGGGGATAACGGTGGTCCGGGACGCCGGGGAACTGCGGTTCAAGGAGTCCGATCGCATCGCCGCCATGGCCGAAAACCTTAAGCGCCTTGGGGCGGAGGTCCGGGAGCTTCCCGACGGGATGGAGATCCGGGGGCCGTGCCATCTGAAGGGGACGAGGCTACAGGGGTTCCGGGACCACCGGGTGGTGATGGCCTGTGCCGTGGCCGGCCTCTACGCCTCGGGGGAGACGGTGATCGAGGGTGCGGAGTGGGCGGACATATCGTTCCCGGGATTCTTCCGGGCGCTGGAGGCGATCCGCCGTGACCGATAGCCGTACAGGGCTTTTGGGGCTCATCGGCGATCCGGTGGAACACTCCCTCTCCCCGGCCCTTCACTCCTTCCTCCTCGAGCGGGCGGGCCTCAACTACTGTTACCTCGCGTTCCGGGTGCGCCGCGGGGACCTGGCGGGAGCCATAGAGGGGGTGCGGGCCCTGGGGATCCGGGGGCTGAACGTCACCATCCCCCACAAGGAGGCGGTGGTTCCCCTGCTGGACGGGCTCTCCCCCGAGGCCGAGGCCATCGGCGCGGTGAACGCGATCGTGAACGACGGCGGAAGGCTCACCGGGGCCAACACCG
>JALVLL010000037.1 GCA_027027485.1 Candidatus Bipolaricaulota bacterium
GTGCGGAGATACTGCCGAGGGAACTCCGGTCAATGCCTTGGGCTGTCCGGCTGACAGCCCCATAATTCTCTCCGGAGTGAGCTTTCGTTCCGGAACCGCCGACCTGACCGAAGAGGCCCGGAAAAACCTGGAAACAGTGGCCGGCATCCTCAAGACCTCGGCCCCGGACCAGCAGTTCGAGGTTGCGGGATATACCGACAGTGTCGGCGATCCCAAGCTGAACCTGAGCATATCGGAAAAGCGGGCCAAGGCCGTGCGTATCTTCCTGATCAAACAGGGCGTGCAGGCCAACCTGCTCGTCCCCAAGGGATACGGCCTCGCCGACGTGATCTTTGAGGTGGCCTCGGCGCAGGGCAACGTGGGGCTTTCGGTGGGGATAACGCGCCCGGAGATGCCCACGGCGGCGAAACTCATGCTCTGCTTCAATATGTGGATCGGGCGCCTGGAGATCATCCCCGTCCTCATCTTCCTCCGATCCCTGCTTCGACGCCGTTGAAGCGCGGCCATGAAAATGGGGGAAGGGGTTGACGGTATTTTGCTCAGCAATTATGTTAAGCAATATGGATCCTCGGGGTACTCTGGTGGTACGCCGTTCCGCTGAACCGTCGTGCAGGCGATCGCCTCGCCGCGGATCCGGGCTTCGGGAGCATTGGCGAAACCGGAGGCCAGGGGGTCATCGAAGGCTCATCGAGCACGCGGCTGCCGAGGACCTGAGGAGATAGCTGTAGGACCGTCAACGAAAAACATGCTGGCATTTATGTCATCATCCACGCCTTGGGCAGTGGACGGGCTGGCGGCGCTCAAAGTAGAGTACGAAGCACGTGGGGAGGGAGGTGATAGCGGGAGGTAAGGCGATCAGCTCCGGGTTGCGAAAATCGGGAAGCGCGAAAATCAGGAGGAGGGGTGAGGTATGGGCAGGAAAGCGATTGTAGCGGTATTGGCGCTGGGTTTGATCGGTCTTGCAGCGGGTGCGGGTACGATCAAGATCGGTGTGGTCATGAACCTCACGGGGCCCTGGGCCTCCATCGATGGTCCCGCGTGGAACGGGATCCAGCTGGCAGTGGAACAGCTGAACGCCGCCGGCGGGATCTTGGGTCAAAAGGTGGAGGCCATCTGTATCGATACCAAGGCCGACGAGGCGGAAACCATCGCGGCCATCACCCGGTTGGCGGAGGTGGAGAAGGTCTCGGCGATTCTTGGGTATTGCGATACCCACTGGGTCCTCACCGGTGCCCCCATCGCGGCGGAGTACGGGATCCCCTTCATCACCCCCGGGGCCACCCATCCCCGGATTCCCGAGCGCACCGGGGCGTGGCTCGCCTGTTTCGGCGATAACGCCCAGGCCGCGGCCATGGCGGAATATGCCTACAAGGTGCTGGGATTGCGCAAGGTGGCGGTATGGGTGGATACCGCATGCGATTTCTGCGTGGCGGTGAGCGCCTACTTCGAGGACGCCTGGAAGCACCTCGGGGGCGAGGTGGTCTACGAGGACTACTTCGAGACCAACTGGACCGATTTCTCCGCCCTGGTTTCCCGGCTCAAGGCCTATCAGGATGAGGGCAAGGTGGATTGCGTCTATCCCAGCGCCATCCCCGGCAACGTGGGCCTGATCGTGAAGCAGTTGCGGGAGGGGGGCGTGATCCTCCCCATCTTGGGCGAGGACGGGTTCGATACCCCACTCCTAGTAGAGGTCGCCGGCCTTTATGCCGAGGGGGTGCTATTTGCTACCCACGTCTCCCTGGATAGTCCCGACCCGAAGGTGCAGGAGTTCGTGGCCGCCTACACGGAGAAGTTCGGGCATCGGCCCGAGAACGCCTTCGCGGCGCTCGGCTACGACGCCATGATGTTGTTGGCGGAGGCCATAAAGGTGGCGGGCTCCGCCGATCCCGCTGCAATAGAGAAGGGTCTCTCCCAAATCAAGGCCTTCCCTGGCGTCACGGGTACCCTCAGCTATCCTGAGGGTAGCAAGGTCCCGGACAAGTCAGTGGCGATCCTGATCGTCCTCGGCGGCAAGTTCCGCACGCTAGCCACCCTCGCTCCGGAGTACCTGCCGCCTCCGGAGATCGCCAAGTAAGCGGGTGACACTCGGGGAGGCCCGCGCCGCCGGGCTTCCCCTTTTCTTTCGCCGGCGGGATGGAGAGGGAAGCTCTGTTACGAGTAGAGGGGCTCAGCAAGGCCTTCGGCGGGCTGTGGGCCGTGCGGGATTACCGGCTTTCCCTACCGGAGGGCGTGATATACGGCCTCATCGGCCCCAACGGGGCCGGGAAGACCACCATCTTCAACCTGATCACCGGGTTCCTGAAGCCCACAGGCGGAAAGATCATCTTCGCCGGGGTGGACATCACGGGCTGGCGCCCCGATCGGATCGCCCACCTCGGCATCGCCCGCACCTTCCAAATCCTCCAGCTTTACCGCTCGCTCTCCGTGGAGATGAACCTCATGATCGCTCACCACAAGCACACCCGTTACGGGCTGTTCCCGGCCCTAGCGGGTCTCCCCGGCTATCGGCGCCAGGAAAGGGAGGTGAGGGAGCGGGTAGCCGAGCTTCTGGAGCTTTTCGGCCTGCAGGAGTACCGCCGCGCCCGCGCCGGCACGCTCCCTTACGGACTCCAACGCAAGCTTGACATCGCCTGTGCCCTGGCTACCGAGCCGCGGCTCCTCCTCTTGGATGAGCCCTCTTGCGGCATGAACCCCCGGGAGGCCGAGGAGCTCGCCGGGCTCATCCGCGAGGTCAAGGAGCGCTTCTCCCTCACCCTCATCGTGGTGGAGCACAGGATGCCTTTCATCATGGGGCTTGCCGAGCGGATCCAGGTGTTGGACCACGGGGGGCTGATCGCCGAGGGAACACCGGAGGAAGTCCGTTCCGACCCCAAGGTAATCGAGGCCTACCTGGGGGTGGAGGATGCCGTTGCTTGAGGTGGACCGCATTCACGTCTATTACGGGGTGATCCCCGCCTTGGTGGACCTTTCCCTGGCGGTGGACGAGGGGATGATCGTGGCATTGGTGGGAGCAAACGGGGCGGGGAAGAGCACCACGTTGAAGGCCATCGCCGGCGTCTTGAGGCCGCGAGCGGGGAGGATCCGTTTCCGGGGACAGGACATCACACGCCTCGGAGCCGACCGGAGGGTCAGGCTCGGGATCGCCCTGGTCCCCGAAGGGAGACAGATCTTCAGCACGCTTTCCGTGCGGGAGAACCTCCTTTTGGGGGCATACCACCGCCGTGATCCGGAGGTGAAGAAGGACCTGGAGTGGATCTATTCCCTCTTCCCCGTCCTCAGGGAGCGGATGCACCAGGTGGCGGGCACCATGAGCGGGGGGGAGCAACAGATGCTCGCCTTCGGCCGGGCCCTCATGTCGCGCCCCAAGCTTTTGCTTTTGGATGAGCCCTCCTTGGGGTTGGCCCCGTTGGTGGTGAGGGAGATCTACCGGGTGATCGAGCAGATCCGGGAGGCGGGGATCACCATCTTCCTGGTGGAGCAGAACGTGAACATGGCCATGCACGTTGCGGATTACATGTACGTCATGGAAGCGGGACAGCTGAAGATGGAAGGGGTCCCTCAGGAGGTGATGAGGGACGAGGACATAAAGCGGGCCTATCTGGGCGGGTGAGGATGTTCACGGCCACCTATGTAGCCCAGCAGCTCCTCAACGGCATCGTCCTCGGGAGCATGTACGCTTTGCTTGCCCTGGGGATGACGGTGGTCTACGGGATCCTCCGCCTCATCAACTTCGCCCATGGGGCCTTGGTCACGGTGGGGGCGTTCACCTTCTTCGGGATCTTCGTGGTACTCGGGTGGCCCTTCGCGCTGGCACTGGTCGCGGCCCTGGTGGTGGGGGGCGTCATGGGGTTCCTTTTGGATCTCGTGGGTTACCGGAAGCTCCGCGGCGGACCGGAGGTTTCCCTCCTCATCACCTCTCTGGGCATCTACATCTTGCTGGAAAACTTCATAAAGCTTTTGGCCACGCCCCAGCCTTACGCCTTTCGCCCGCCGGCCTTCCTGGTCCAACTCCACAACGTGGGTGGCGTGGCCTTCCGCACCGTGGACGTCTTCATCGTGGCGGTCTCGGTTTTGATCATGGTCGCTTTCGCCCTCTTCGTTAAACGCACCAAGCTCGGGATCGCCATGCGCGCCACCGCCGAGAGCGTGGAGGCGGCGCAGCTGGTGGGCATCGGGGTCAATCAGGTGGTCGCGGTGGCCTTCGTCCTCGGTTCGGCAGTGGCTGCCATCACCGGTTTCATGTGGGGGGCGAAATACGGGCAGATCTCCTACGATATGGGCTTCATGGCCGGCGTCAAGGCGTTCGTGGCCATCGTCATCGGGGGCATCGGCAGCATCCCCGGGGCCATGATCGGGGGGTTCATCCTGGGGCTGGTGGAGACGCTGGCGGTGGGGTTCCTCCCCCCCGGTTTCGCTGAATACCGGGATGCCATCGTGTTCACCCTCCTGATCTTGGTCCTCCTCCTCAGACCCACGGGGATCATGGGCCGAAAGGAGGCGGTGTGATGCGGCGGTGGACCTCCCTCCCCGGGGGCGTCAAGTTCCTCCTCGGGATCGCGGCCCTGTTCCTCGTCCTCTTTATCGCCAACTCCACCCTCAACCGCTATGTGCTCCACGTGATCACCCTCATCGGGATCTACAGCGTGGCCACCACCAGCCTGAACTTGACGAACGGCTACACCGGCCTTTTCTCCCTGGGACATGCGGGGTTCATGGCAGTGGGGGCTTATGTGGCCACTTTGCTGACGTTCCCCGTCCGCTTGCGCATCGCCTATAACCTGCCGCTTCTTCCTTCCTTCCTGGGAGGTCCCGAATACCAGTGGCCATTCCTTCCCGCCCTCATCGTGGGAGGGATAGTGGCGGCCATCGCCGCGCTGTTTGTGGGGGCCCCGGTGTTGCGCCTGCGGGGCCACTACCTTTCCGTAGCCTCGTTGGGGTTCATGGTGATCATCACCACCCTGGCCAAGGGCCTCAAGGACCTGACCCGGGGGGCCGCGGGCATCCAGGCCATCCCCCGCTATACCAACATCTGGTGGGTATATGCCTGGCTGGTGGTGACCATCTACGTGATCTGGAGATTGCTCAATTCCTCTTACGGCCGGGCGATGCTTGCCATCCGCGAGTCGGAGACCGCCGCCCAATCCCAAGGGATACATCCCATGCGCTACAAGCTCCTTTCGTTCGTGATCGGGGCCTTCTTCGCCGGGATCGCGGGAGGTCTTTACGCCCACTTCGCCCGTTCCATCAGGCCCTACGAATTTTCCTTCTACATGACGTTCCACATCGTGATCATGCTCATCATCGGGGGAGCTGGGACGCTGCTTGGTCCAACGGTAGGGGCGGCGATCGTGATCGCACTGAAGTACGTGCTGAAACCGGTGGAAGAGGGACTCGGGATATACGGGTTAGTGGAGATAATCTACGCCCTGATGCTGATCGGGGTGATGTTGTGGCGCCCCGAGGGAATCGCCGGGGGCGTTAATCCCCTTAAGTTCCTGATGCCAAAAAGGAAAGGAGGTAGTTGAGGATGTCTGACTTCCGGATGGAGCTCCTCACGGGCCGCAAGTACAGGGAGGGCGGGTTCGACAAGGCGATCCTGGCGGTGGGCTCGGCGGAGAACCACGGCGATCATCTCCCCTTCGGCACCGATACCATCGTCTCTTATGAGCTTGCCCTGAAGGTGGCGGAGAGGGTTCCCGGCCTCCTGGTGCTCCCCCCCGTGACCTACGGGATGAGCGAGCATTACGCCCATTTCCCCCTGACCATCTCCTTGCGCTCCGAGACCCTCATCGCGGTGCTCAAGGACATCTTACGTTCGCTCTTGAAGCACGGGATC